>CAKZYL010000340.1 GCA_937884705.1 uncultured Roseovarius sp.
TCTGCGGCGGCACTCGTGGCCGCCAGGCCAAGCGCGAGGGCCGCGCTTGTGATCAGGGTCTTGAAGGTCTTCATTGGCAACTCCCCAGTTGGTTTCGCCTCAGTCCGAGGCATGAAAAATACGGCCCAATGATGCGGGCGCGCGTGTTTTGTCGGCAGACATGATGACAAGCACCAAGATGGTGATCACGTATGGCGACATATTGAGGTATTCGACTGGAATCGCAACGCCGGCGGCTTGAAGGTTGAGCTGCAGCACCGTGATGCCACCGAAAAGCCAGGCGCCGATCAGAACGCGGCCTGCCTTCCAGCTGGCAAACACGACCAGGGCCAGGGCAATCCAACCCGTGCCGGCGGTCATACCATCGGTCCACTGCGGCACGCGGACAAGGCTGATGTAAGCTCCGCCCAGCCCGGCGCAGGCACCCCCAAAAAGGATCGCGGCAACGCGCACGCGCACCACCTTGTAGCCCAGTGCGTGCGCGGCATCGTGGTTTTCGCCGACAGCCCGCAAGATCAGACCGATCCGCGTGTATTTGAGCGTGGCCCAGATCGCCGACACCAGAGCAAGTCCGACATAGACGATCAGATCGTGGGAAAAGAGAACGGGGCCAATAAATGGCAGATCACTGAGCGGGCCAAAATCAATCTTGGGGGTCGGCGGGGGTTTGATCCCGACATACCCCTGTCCCATCAGCGAAGAAAGCCCGAGGCCGAAGAGCGTCAGTGCCAGACCACTGGCCACTTGGTTGGCCAAAGCCAATTGCGTGAGTGCTGCAAAGACAAGCGATAGCGCGGCGCCGCCCAGGGTGGCTGCGATGAACCCAAGAGCAGGATTTTCCGTATTCACGGCGATGACAAACCCGCAGATGGCCCCGGTGATCATCATCCCTTCCACGCCGAGATTCAGAACGCCCGAGCGTTCCACGACGAGCTCTCCCAGAGCCGCTAACAGGATAGGTGTTGAGGCCACGAGCAAGGAGGCCAGGAGCAAAGCCGGGTTGATCGAAGACAGATCCATCACGCGGCCTCAAGTCGCCTGAAGCGCACGCGGTAGTTTGAAAACAAATCCACCGCGAGAAGGAAAAAGAGCAGCATGCCCTGAAACATCTGAACCGCTGCGGCTGGCAGGCTGAGGTTCAGTTGTGCGATTTCCCCGCCGATATAGGTGAGCGCCATCAAGAGACCGGCAAAGAGAATGCCCACCGGGTGTAGCCTGCCCAGGAAGGCCACGATGATTGCAGTGAAGCCGTAACCTACGTTGAAATCGATGCTCACCTGACCTGATGGCCCGGTCACTTCAAACATTCCGGCAAGGCCCGCCAACGCGCCTGATATGCCGAGGCACAACAGCACGATGCGCGCTGGGTTCACGCCAGCAAATCGGGCCGCGCGGGGGGCCTCTCCGGTCAGGCGAATCTGGTAGCCCAGAATGTGCCGCGTCATCATGATGTAGGCGAAGATCACTGCAATCAGAGCCGCCACGACACCCCAGTGCATGCCTGTGCCCGTGATCAACTCGGCATTATGCGCGGATGGGTATTGCTGCAGATTGCGCGATCCGGGAAAGCCGGAGCCTTCGGGATTGCGCAAAAGCCCCAAGGCCATTTTTGCAAGCACTTGTTCCGCCACATAGACGAGCATCAACGAGACCAAAATCTCGTTGGTGCCAAACCTCACCTTGAGGACAGCCGGGATCATCGCCCAAGCCCAGCCACCCGCCGCACCTGCCAGCACCATCAGCGGAAAGATGAGCGCGCTTTCCATGGGATAAAACGCCAAGCCGACCCCGGCGCCGGTAAGCGCGCCGATGATGTATTGCCCCTCAGCGCCGATGTTCCAAATGCCTGCCCGAAACCCGATCGCGAGGCCGACGGCAATCAGGATGAGAGGGGCGGCTTTGATCAGGAGTTGCGGGCGGTAGTAAAACGCAAATTCCCCAAAGAGCGGATCCCAGAAGATGGTTCGAATGGCCACGACCGGGTCTTCGCCCAGAATGGCAAAAAGTGCGCCTCCGGCCACCATCGTCAGCACGACGGCCAGCAATGGGGAAAGCGTTGTCCATCCCTTGGACGGTTCCGCGCGCTTTTCGAGGATCAGCATGGGGAAACCTGTTCAACCATGCGCGGCATCCAATTCATGCGCGCCACCCATCATCAGGCCAATTTCATCCACGCTGAGTTCAGATGTCTGGAGGATCAGGGACAGCCGACCTTCATTCAGGGCGCCAAAGCGATCCGAGATTTCCAACAGTTCATCAAGATCCTGCGAGATGCACAAGACGGCCGCGCCATTGGTCGCGAGATCTAGGATGGCCTGTCGGATGGCAGCAGCCGCTGCAGCATCCACGCCCCATGTGGGCTGGTTTACGACTAGGACATCCGGCTTTTGCAGCATCTCGCGACCGATGACGAATTTCTGCAGATTGCCGCCAGAGAGTGACCGCGCCGCCACCTGAGGACCGGGCGTGCGGACATCAAATCCGCTGATCACATTCTTGGTGAAACCCCGCGCGGCGGGCCAGTTCAGAAAACCGCCAGACAGCAAACCCTGCCGCTCTGCCCCTGTGAGCGCGGCGTTTTCCACCAGGGACATGTTGGGCGCGGCGGCATGGCCCAACCGCTCTTCTGGTGCGCTCAAGAGGCCAAGACGGCGGCGACCATTCGGACCCAGCCGCGAGATATCCTGCCCGTGCAGGCTAATTGATCCAGGATCCGTGGCCGTTTCACCTGACAGGGCAGAGAGCAGCTCATCCTGACCGTTTCCCGCGACGCCGCCGATGCCGAGAACCTCGCCCTGGCGCAGCGTGAAGCTGATATCTTTCAACGACGTCCCGAACTGTGATGACGCCTTCAGCGACAGGCCTTCGACCGTCAAAGCCGCGTCACCCGTCGGGCGGGAGCTGCGCGTGGCGGCATTGAAGCTCACACCCACCATCATCTCGGCCATCTCTCTTGCGGAGACGTCCTTTGGCGTGCAGGTGGCGACCTTGCGACCCTGGCGCAGAATGGTTGCCGTGTGACACAGCGCCCGAATTTCCTCAAGCTTGTGCGAAATGTAGAGAATAGACACGCCATCCGCGCTGAGCTTTCTCAGTGTGGCAAAGAGGATCTCGACCTCTTGCGGCGTCAAAACCGATGTCGGCTCATCCATGATCAGCAAGCGCGGGTCCTGGAGCAGGCACCGGATGATCTCGACCCGCTGCCGTTCGCCAGCCGACAGATCACCGACCAGACGCTCTGGCGACAGGGGCAGGCCGTAGTCTTGCGACACCTCCCGGATCCGCGCGGCCAAGGCCCGCATCGGCGGCGGGGTCTCCATCCCAAGCGCGATGTTCTCGGCCACGGACAGGGCTTCAAAAAGTGAGAAATGCTGAAACACCATGGCAACGCCTGCAGCCCGCGCCGCGCGTGGCTCAGAGGGTGCAAAGGATTTGTCGTTGAGGCGCATCGTGCCGGCATCCGGCTTGACCAAGCCGTAGATCATCTTGACCAAGGTGGATTTGCCCGCGCCATTTTCGCCCAAAAGCGCGTGCACCTCACCGCGACGGATGTCAAAGGACACGTCTTCGTTCGCAATAACCCCAGGATAGGCTTTGCTCAGCCCTGATATGGACAATAGTGTTTCTGACATGCCCCGCTCTTCCTCACCCATGTGTGCTTATCTTATGGGCGCGGAGAGGAAAACAGGGGGGCGATCATTTCCTCTCTCTCATCCGAGAGTACTTGGCAATTTGCCCCCAATTTCAGCAGCACAAATTCCACGCAGGGTGTTCCGCCTTTGCCTTGCGTGAATTACGTTTGCACCATGAGCAGTCAAACCCGATTCATTCACCTCCGTGTCCACACGGAATATTCCCTTCTGGAAGGGGCCATGCGGCTCAAGAAATTGCCGGGTATCTGCGCGAAACTCGGCATGCCTGCCGTCGCTGTGACAGACACCAACAACATGTTCTCGGCGCTAGAGTTTGCTGTGGCGGCCAGTGACGCGGGCATACAGCCGATCATGGGCTGCCAGGTCGATCTGGCCTATGCGGCTGCCGCACCGGGCGAGAAACCCCGCCCACCGGCTCCGATCGTGTTGCT
>CAKZYL010000341.1 GCA_937884705.1 uncultured Roseovarius sp.
GACCGGGCGGCGCTCATGCTGCGTATCCGCAATGGGGCGATCGCACAAGCCAACGAGCTGGGCGTGGAAATCATCGATGTGCGCTTGAAGCGGACCGACCTTCCAAGCCAAAACTTGGATGCAACCTTTGCGCGGATGCGCGCTGAACGTGAACGGGAAGCCGCGGACGAGATTGCGCGCGGTAACGAGGCGGCACAGCGTGTGCGCGCTCAGGCGGATCGTACCAATATTGAGATCACGTCTGACGCAACGCGGGAAGCGGAGATCATCCGAGGTGAAGCTGACGCCCGCCGCAACGCAGTCTTTGCCGAAGCCTTTGGTGCGGATGCGGAATTCTTTGAATTCTACCGCTCGCTCAACGCATATCGGAAGGCGCTGCAGGGATCGAACTCCTCTATGGTGATGTCGCCTGATAGTGAATTCTTCAACTATCTGCGCTCCGATCAGGGCGCGGCAGCCAACCGTGCCAACGCAGCAAAACAGGCACCCAGTGTCTCGGTTGGGACCACAACAGA
The DNA here is from genome assembly GCA_937884705.1 of uncultured Roseovarius sp. GTDB lineage: Bacteria > Pseudomonadota > Alphaproteobacteria > Rhodobacterales > Rhodobacteraceae > Roseovarius. The sequence goes on from CAKZYL010000341.1 coordinate 516, forward strand.
ACCTGTAACTCAGTGACAGGCCTCGACTGAATGGAATATGTGCTTCTGGCCCTCGGGCTGGTGCTGATTTTGGAGGGGCTGGTGTACGCACTGGCCCCGTCTCTTATTGAGCAATTGCTGGCTGCCTTGCGAGAACTGAGCATCGAAGCGCGCCGATTGATGGGTTTTTTCTGCATTGTGATTGGCCTGATTTTTGTCTGGTGCGCGAATTTCTTGGTTGGCTAACGCGGCCGTAACACTTGCTTCACATGCACGTGACAATCATTACTGGACTTTGCGAACGGACCATGCGTTCCTAAATGCAAGAGCAGAGGCAATAGCACCGACCCAAAAAGGCCGGAAAAACCGGAGGAACATTCCATTGACAGGAAAAGTAAGCACTCTCTCATTTGATCAACGCATGCCAATGCATTTTCGAGCGCGCGCCATCTGGCTCACGCTTCTGGCAAGCGTTCTGATCCTGGCACAAGCGATCGCGGCCCATGCGCGGCCCGAAAGCTTTGCCGACCTTGCCGAAGGCGTCAGCCCGTCGGTGGTGAACATCACCACATCGACAGTCGTGTCCCAAAGCACGAACGAAGCTCCAATTGTGCCCGAAGGCTCGCCTTTCGAAGATTTCTTCCGCGAATTCCAAGACCGCAACGGTGACCGACCCCGCCGCAGCTCTGCGCTTGGCTCCGGCTTCGTGATTTCCGAAGATGGGTATGTGGTCACCAACAACCATGTCATCGAATCCGCCGATGAAATCATCATTGAGTTCTTCTCTGGCGAAGAAATGACAGCGACGCTGGTGGGCACGGACCCAAAAACAGACATCGCGCTGCTCAAGGTCGACACCGATGAACCGCTGCCTTTTGTGAGCTTCGGCGATAGTGACACGGCACGCGTTGGCGACTGGGTCGTCGCCGTGGGCAACCCACTGGGTCAGGGTTTCTCTGTCTCGGCCGGTATCGTATCGGCGCGCAACCGCGCTCTTTCTGGCACCTATGACGACTACATTCAGACCGACGCTGCGATCAACCGTGGCAACTCTGGTGGGCCGCTCTTCAATCTGGACGGCGAAGTCGTGGGTGTGAACACAGCGATCCTGAGCCCGACCGGTGGCTCCATCGGCATCGGGTTTTCCATGGCGTCGAACGTTGTGACCCGCGTCGTCGATCAGTTGCGTGAATTCGGCGAAACCCGCCGCGGATGGCTCGGTGTCCGAATTCAGGATGTAACCGACGATGTGGCTGAAGCCATTGGCCTTGAGGAAGTGGCCGGCGCGCTGGTCACAGACGTGCCTGAAGGCCCCGCCTTGGAAGCCGGCATGCTCGCAGGCGACGTGATCCTCAGCTTCGATGGCGCCGATGTGGCCGATACCCGTGGTCTGGTCCGGCGTGTTGGCAATACAGAGGTTGGCAAGACCGTGCGGGTGATCGTCTTCCGTGAAGGTCAGACACAAACACTTAAGGTCACACTTGGCCGCCGCGAGGTTGCCGAAGGGGCTATCCCGGCCGCGCAGCCTGGTGGCGATGAGGAAGAAACGCCGGTGGAAGAGGTCTTCCTTGGCCTCACGCTCACGCCGCTCAATGACGAGCTGCGCGAACAGCTGGAGCTGGCCAGCGACGCTGCAGGCCTGGTGGTCAGTGACGTGGACACCCTGTCAGAAGCCTATGAAAAAGGCATGCGCGCAGGCGATGTGATCACCGAGGCTGGTCAGCAAAAACTGGCGTCTGTCTCAGACTTGGAAGATCGCATCAGCGAAGCAAAAGACGCTGGACGCAAGTCGCTCCTGCTGCTCGTTCGCCGCGCCGGGGACCCGCGTTTCGTGGCCCTGACGCTCGACGCTGACGAGTAATCTGAAACGCCATATCACAACAAAAGGCGCGCCTAGCGGGGCGCCTTTTTTTATGCGGTCGGGTAAGGAAACGGCTTTGTGTCTTTGCGCAAGTAGAGCGGGTGTTTGGCGGATCCGTCCTTGTTCAACCCCAGGCACTGGAGCGGCGT
>CAKZYL010000342.1 GCA_937884705.1 uncultured Roseovarius sp.
TCACTATGCTCTGGGTGAACGCGCTGGGCTTTGCGCTGATCATTGCGGTTGCTTACGGGGCTGGCTGGTTCAAATCCCAGCCTTGGAGAAAGAAACGCAGCTGAGGTTTCTTTTTTTCTGAAGTACCCCCGCCGGAGGCACAAAATCTCTTAGAGCGCCTCGAACCAGTCAAGCATCAGATCAGCCCACCCCTCTGGCACGATATGCCCGCCTGGAAAGAGCGCAAACTCAAGGGCCGAACCCTCTGCACAGCGTTCCCACCTGCGGATCCAGAAATCGCCCTTGGTGTCAAAGCTGTCCGCCTTGCCGTAGATGCAGCCATTGGCCTCACGCCAGATCTCCATCGCGTGGAACACGTCGCCCTGGGAAAAGCCCTCAGGATCACCGATGGCACCACCGCGCACATTGCGGCCTTCAAGAGGCACAGTGCCATCGCGCCACCCATGGGTGTGCAAAAGCCGCACCGGCCCCTCGCAGCCGTCTGGATGCTCGCGCCAAAAGCTGCCGCCCAAGGGCGCATAGGCTGAAAACGCCTCTGGCTCCTGGCAGGCAAGATAGGATGCCATCGATCCGCCGATGGAAAAGCCTGTCAGGATCGTGCGCTCTGGATCAAGCTCGTGTCGCGACGCGGCGTCTTCGAGCACGTCTTGGATAAAGCTCACTTCATCGCGGCGTTTTTCGTAATCGGGGTGAAAGGACCATCCGGTAACGGTGCGGCCCGGAAACGCCAGGCCCTGGGGCGCAACCACAGCATAGCCGCGCTCCAAAAACGGTCCCATCATGCGCTCATTTTCAAGCGCCCCCTGCGGGCTGCCGCCGTATCCGTGGATGTACACGATCACCGGCGGCGGCGTGTCTGAGGGGGCGGGCATCGCAATGTAGTAGTCACCGCCGTCAAGGGTGCAGGGCGTCGCCTCAGAACAGGCAGACGCAGCATTGGACAGCGCCGCAAGGCCCGCGGCTGTGCCAAGCAATGTGAATGTGTGTTTAAGCATTCCAGGCAGTCACCGGTAAATCACGTTTTAGCCAACCTGGCCCCGCAAGGGATCCAAGCATGCCTTCTGGAATGTCTATGATAGGTGCAACACCCGCCTCATCCAGAAGAACCGTCATCCGTCGGGACCGCACGCCCCGGGCGCAGATCAAGGCGACAGGTTGATCCGTCGTGGCGCGCGCCGCAATCACCGCATCCGCGAAATCATCACGCCTGAGGTCAATGGGAACCGCGCCTTCAGCTATCCCTGTATCTGCCCACTCATCGGGGCGGCGTATGTCAACCAAGAGAACCTGACCCGCACGCACGGCGTCAAGCACCTCTCGCGGTGACAGCTCTTGCTGAGCTGAGCTTGGCCCCAACTCAAGATACGCATATCCGCCCGACCCTGCGAACGCGAGAGCAGCTGTAGCGCCTCCCAGAAGTCTGCGTCGTGATACCTTCATCATGTCCTCTGAGCATGTCCTTTGGGCGTTGTGATGCGCGAGAAATGGGGCCTCAGGCAACACATTCATCCGTGCCTCGCGCCACTGTGATGCGATGTGTCAAAACGGCATGATCCAAGCTTTTCGCGCCCGCAGCATTCCAGTGATTGTATTTCGTAAGGGATTTGCTTTATCCGTGGCCGCAAAAGTGATTGTCCGGAGTTTTTCTTATGTCTAACGCGCGTCGTGTTCTTGTCACAGGCACCGCTGGTTTTATCGGCTTCCATCTCGCCCGCCTTCTGCTTAATGAAGGGTTCCGTGTACACGGATTTGACGGGATGACCGACTACTACGATGTCTCGCTGAAGGCGCGCCGTCACCAGATGCTGATGCAAAACCCCGGATTTTCCAAGACAGAGGCGATGCTGGAAGACGCGGCTGCGTTTGATGCCATGGCCGATGAGTTCAAGCCCGACATCATCGTGCATCTCGCCGCTCAGGCCGGTGTGCGCTACAGCCTTGAGAACCCCCGCGCCTATATTGATGCGAATGTGGTGGGCACATTCAATGTCATGGAGGCCGCGCGACGCCACGAGGTTGATCACCTGCTGATGGCATCCACCTCGTCGGCCTACGGGGCCAATACCGACATGCCCTACATCGAGACGATGAAGGCCGACACGCAGATGACGATCTATGCGGCCACGAAAAAAGCCACCGAAGCGATGGGGCACTCCTATGCCCATCTGTGGAACCTTCCGACAACCATGTTCCGCTTCTTCACGGTCTATGGCCCGTGGGGCCGGCCTGACATGGCGCTTTTCAAGTTTGTCGATGCCACGCTCGATGGCAAACCCATCGATGTCTACAATCACGGGGAAATGTACCGCGACTTCACCTATATCGACGATCTGGTGCGCGGCATTCGCTTGTTGATCGATTCAGTGCCAGAGCGCCCTGAAAGCGCCGACCAGATCGAAGAGGGCGATAGCCTCTCACCGGTGGCGCCCTATCGCATCGTCAATATAGGCAACTCCACCTCGGTGCGACTGTTGGATTTTGTCGACGCCATTGAGGAGGCCTTGGGCGTGCCCGTGACGCGCAACTTTATGGAGATGCAAAAGGGCGATGTGCCGGCGACATGGGCCGATGCAGAGCTCTTGAAGAAGCTGACGGGGTACAAACCCAGCACGAATGTGAAGGATGGCATCACAGAGTTTGTGGCTTGGTTCCGCGACTACTACGACCGCTAATCTCTTGGGTTTTTGGCCCATGTGTTTCAACGGCAGCTCGGAATACATCCTTGCCCTGCATTCGAAATACGAAGCACCAAAGAACTTTCTTTTCTTCGGACGGGATGTTTGAGGCCAGTAGAAACACGAGGAAACGCCTGCTGCTTTTTCTGGCCAGAAGCATCCCGGGGTATCGCGTAACACGCGACAGGGCAGAGGCCCGGTTACTTTGTGTCATGCAAAACCCTCGCTAAGGGGTCTCAATCCAGAACATTTTCATGCGGTTCGCGCAGCTCTGGCTTAAATCCATCTCTGAATGCGGCAAATTCAACGCAAATGGCCAATTTCGACATCTCCTGTTCACATTATTGCTGCACGCGATGTGTTACAGTTATACGTGACTTGTATCGACGCAGCGCGAGGCATAGCATGGTCGTGTTAGGTGTGGCTTTGGGGCGCTTTGCACCGCTTTCAGGTTATTTTGTGCGGTGTTCAAGCCGCGGGCAGGGTTTGTAAAAGGATAAATTTCGTGGGCAATCTCAGGCGTATGTTCGAAACGATCGGGCGCAATTCGTGTTTTAAGGCTGCTTTTGTTGCCGCAGCTCTCACAACACCAGCCGCTGCTGCCGATTTAGCGGCGTTCAACGACCCAACGATCGAACAGCAGTATCAAGACTATAAGCTCAACCGGACCCGCGCGATGCGGGATTTCCAGCCGTTTCGCGAAACCACAGCCGCCACATCGGCTGAGGGAAAAGACATCACTCTGACCTCTTTGAACCCGCGGTTCAACAAGTGGTTCTTGATCGACATGAAACGCACCGTCCGGGTGACAACCTCGGATACATTCCACATTGAGCTTACCAATCCCGAAGACACCATCCTGACGCTCTCAGGCGGCGATGATCCGGCGCTTGTCTTCGACAACAACGGTGCGATTACCCGGTGCCAGCCGTGGGCTGGAAAAATAACGGAACTGGATCGCGCCAAGTCCTCCGGATTGCCCTACGCCCCCATTTGCGACGACAATGCCTTTGTCCGCAATGTGGTGCGCGGCAACCGCTCCAGCCGGGAGGCTGTGGCAGAGTTCTTGCGTGACAATGTGGTCTTCGGCGAGAGCATCGTGACACTGATCAAGGGCTCGTTTTACGAAGACGCGTATATGAGCTCGGGCGAGCTGATCGACGGCGGTGACGCCGGAGAGATCGCCGCGGCCCTCGGCAAAGCCAAATTGTCGAACCACCCGGTGTTCCGCGCCTATTTCGGGTTTCAATTGGAAGGTGCTGATGGGGGCATGCAGGCAGGCAGCTGGTATGCTGTGAAGGATGCTCCGGGCATCTATGCAAGCGCCATGCAGCCCGGCATGATTTCTCGCGACGTCCTCAACACGGGCCGCACGCACGGGCTTGATGGCGTGGAAAGCCGCGCGGATGTCTATCTCGTCGCCTTTGACATGACGAATTTCGAACTGGGCTATGAGGTGGGCACGGACCATCCGCGGCTTGATTGGTCCCCCCGCCCCAAGGTGAGCCGCGGTGGCATGCCCGGGCCGGACGGGTTCAGCTCTTCTGGAGACATTGTTCGCACTGGCATGCTGAGCCCGGCCATGACAGAGCGGGTTGCAGCGACCTTTGCGGCTGGCTTCAAGCGCAGCCACGGGGCGTGGCGCGCCAGCGACATGGCCTACACCAACCAGGGCCATCATTACGGCTTTATCTCCAACGGCGTGATCTTCAGCCGTCTGCATCCCGGTCTGTCCACACTCTATGTCATGGATGACGGAACGATCGGCATGCGCACCTGGACGGAGGCCGACGAAGAGCTTCTGCCCTCGATCAAATTCGCCCGCCAGAACGGCGTGCCCCTCATCGACCGTGATCCGACAACGGGTGAGGGCGTCCCTGGCGAGCAGGTGACAAGCTGGCTTGGCGGCAACTGGTCGGGCTCGGCTGAGGCCGATCTCCGGACGCTGCGCGGCGGCACCTGCATGCGCGAAGTCGATGGCCGCCAGTTCCTGATCTATGCTTATTTTTCCACAGCCACACCGTCGGCCATGGCGCGCACATTCCAGGCCTATCAGTGTGACTATGCGATGCTCCTGGATATGAACTCACAGGATCACACCTACATGGCGCTTTACACCGAGGTGAATGGCACGCCCGTGCCCGAACATCTGGTCAGCGGCATGTCGGCGATTGATCAACAGGCGAGCAATGGGCAGCCAATCCCACGCTTCGTCGGCTTCTCGGACAATCGCGATTTCATGTATTTGCTCAGAAAGTAAACGGGGAGAGAGCATATGCGCATTTTGACGAAGGTTTTGGTGCTGGCGTCCGCCTTGGCGCTGTCCAGCGGCGCTGAGGCGCAAACGTTGCAGCAAAATAATGAGGCAATGTTCCGTGAGATGCAGCAGGCGCGCGGGCTCAGCAATGGCGAGATGCAGAAAATCCGCCAGATCTTTGCCGGCAGCAGTGTGATTGGCCAAGGCAACCCAGCCGTGACGCGTCGCCCGCTCACGCGTGAGCAGCTGACCGCGAAACTGGGCAAAGACCCCAAAAGCTTCTACCGAAACTCTCAGTTTGAGCGCATTTGCGGTGAGAAGTGGATGGCGCCGCTCTATGATCCTGCAACACAGTCGGCGTCCGACGCCACGGTCTGCGCCGACATGTTCGAATATCCCAATGTGCCGGGCATGTACCCTGTGACATGGGTAAAGGCGTCCGAGGCCGCACAACTGTGCTGGGCCGAGGGCAAGCGCATGGGAGATGCCCATGAATGGGAAGGGGCATCGCACGGCGCGCTGACACCGCCCGACTACTTCTTTGGCAGGTCCGTGCAGGCCGCTCGTGCTGCGCATAATGCGAAGTACCAGTCCTCAGCGCGCTATTCCATCGGGGCGCAGTGGCGCTCTGGCGTCTGTGCGACGGGCAGCACCAAGAATGCCAGCTGCAATGGCGGCAGCTTCACGGGCTGCGGATCCAATACCTATCCCGCTGGCAGCTTCCCCGCCTGCAAAAGCCCGCTTGGCGTCTATGACCTCGACGGCAACGCAGCCGAGCACATGAACCTGCCGCTGGCGCCCGATCAAATGGCCAGCCGTGGCAGCCGCACACTGGGCGTGACGGAAATGAAGGGCAGCTGGTTCATCTGGGACACCGTGCGCGCCCATACCCATTGGAGCCGCTGGCGTGCACCTTACTGGCATGGCACACGGGTTTTGGCGGGCAATAGCCACCACAACTACCACCTCGGCTTCCGCTGCTTCAAAGACGTTCGCTAGGCCAAAAGGCGTAGGGTGGGGTTTCACCCCACCTAGCGTCAGATCTTCAGCTTCTTGAAGATGAATTCCGGAATGTTCCGGATGATCAGCATCACCAGCCACCAGATCGATTTGATGTAGACTTCGTTGCGTCGCCGCTTGGCCGCCTTGAACACCGCGCGTGCAAGTGTGTCAGCATCGGTGGTCAGTTTTTCGGGCAAGTCCATCCCGTCCGTCATCCGCGTCGCGACAAACCCCGGCTTTACCGTCAGGACATGCACGCCCTTGGTGGCCAGCCGGTTTCGCATGCCCGCAAGGTATGCGGTGAAGCCCGCCTTTCCCGCGCCGTAGATGTAATTCGTCGCGCGCCCGCGATCCCCGGCGACAGAACTGATCCCGATGATCACGCCGCTGCCTCGCTCCTCAAACGCATTGGCCAAAATCGCGAGGATGTTCACGGGACCTTCGAAGTTAGATCGCATGATGATGCGCGCCTCGGCGTGGTCCTGTTCGCTTTCTTCCTGCACGCCAAGGGCGCCCACGGCACAGACCACCGTTTCGGGAAGCGCAGGCAAGGAGGTGACAAATGCCTCATGGCTTTCCACATCAAGCGCGTCGAACTCATGCAAGCCAACCTCGACCCCGTAGCGCAGTGCGATGTCCGCCTTTTCGGCCTCCAAATCGAACACATTGCGCGCCGCCAGTTGAACGGCATGGCCCTCACGGGCATAGACCTTGGCGATCGCCAGGCCAATGTCAGAGCGTCCGCCCAAGACAAGAATGGCACCACTGCTCATAGCTTTAACCTTGCTGATTGTAGCGACGCAAATGCGCCTGCTGCCCCCGTCTCGACCCGCATGGCGGCGAATGCCTCGGCCCTGGGATCGGACGCGCGCAGGGTCGTGTCTGTCATGCGCGCATCCTTGGCCAGATAGAACCGTCCACCGTGATCAAGCGTGATGCTATCCAATTCCGTCATCAGGGACAGCACCTTTTCAGAGACGGGAAAATCAAGCGCCAGGGTGTAGCCCGCCATGGGGAACGAAAACTTATGTGTGTCCGTTGCCAGTTTCTTCAAAACCGCAAGAAAGGACCCTTGTCCGGCATCGGAAATGCGCATTAAGAGGGCCTCTAGCCCGGCCCGCGCGTGCCCGTCCGGCAGGACGCATTGGAATTGGACGAACCCGCGACGACCGTAGATTTTATTCCAGCCCAAAATGCTGTCGAGCGGGTAGAAATACGTGTCCCACGGCACGTAATCCGTACCGGTCTTGCGCGCGCCCATATGGTAGTAGAGCGCGTTGAACGCCTTCACCGTAAATCGGTTCAGCGCAAAGCTTGGCGCATTGAAAGGCACCTTGCGCTTTTGTGCGGGCGGCGGTCCAAAGGGGACTTGCCGGAACTTGTTTGGCAAGCCAGCAAGGGGCGCATGATCCCCAAGCATGATCAGGGAGCGGCCCAGAGACGCTCCCGTGCTGAGGCAGTCTATCCAGGCGACGGAGTAAGGTGCGTTGTGATGCGTCTCAAACGCTTCCATCGCGGCATCCAGATTGGGCGCTGCAATGGTGCGCTGTTCAATCCAGCCGGTTTCCACCCGCCGCAGTCGGAGCCCCAGCCGCAAGATCACGCCCGTCAGACCCATGCCGCCAATGGTCCAGTCAAAGAGATCCGCGTTGTCGTCGCGCGAAGCCCGCACGACAACACCATCCGGCCCCATCACATCGATCCAGTCGACGAAATTGCCAAACCCGCCGTCGACATGGTGGTTTTTCCCATGCACATCTGCCGCGGCCATGCCCCCCAAGGTCACGAATTTTGTCCCGGGCGTCACAGAAGGAAACCAGCCGCGTGGCAGGTATGCATCAATCACGTCGCCCAGGAGAACGCCTGCCTCGGCCTCCAAGACGCCGCTTGTCTCATCGAACCGGATCATCCGGTTGAGGTGCCGCGTCGAGATTGTGTTCTCTTCGTTCAGGGCGCTGTCGCCATAAGCGCGGCCATTGCCTCGGGCCACGGCGGGCCCTTTGGCCAGGGTGGCGGCCAATTCCTCTGCGGTGCGCGGTGTTGTGACAACGCAGTCCCTTGCCGGATATCGTCCCCAACCTGCGAGTTTCATGACGCCAGTCTCGGCGCGAAGACGAAGCGCTTGTCGAGTTGATACTTGGTGACATATCCAATCGTCAGCCCGATCACGGCCCCAAGCTCACGCATCAGATCCGTGCGCCAGATCGACCAAAAGAGCGTTTCCGTTCCCCAAAAAACGGCCGTCGTCACAAGCCCCATCGCCGAATAAAGGGCGAATTGTTTGGATTGCGCGGCAGCACCCGCCGTCTCGTCATAAAAGATAAAGCGTTTGTCTAAGACGTATTTTACCACGAGCCCTGTGATGGTCCCGGCTGCAATGGCAAGTGCCAAGCCAAAGCCGTCAGAGCTCCACCCAACGCTCAGAACGACGCGCTGCGTAGCCAAGTTGACCACGATGGCCAGAACCGCAAACGCGGTGTATTTCACAACCAAAGTCCCGAGGGTCACAGGACGGACGCCCCAAAGGCGGATACGATGATGATCACGATGCAGGCTAGACTGATCCTGTCGCGCAGGGCATAGACGATGGGATCGTCATGCATCTCGCCCCTGTGCGCCTTCAGTGAAATGCGGCTGATCCAGTAAAGCAGTATGAGGCAGATGATACCAAGCACACGGGGCGTGCTATAGAGATCCTTGACCCCGTCTGTATCTAGATAGAGCGCAAGGACCAGCACCGACACAAACCCGGAGGCCAATGAAAGCTGACGAATGATCGGCAGATCCTCGACGGTATACCCTCTGCGGCGCGCGTTCGAAATGCCCCGCCGGCGAAGATCCACCAGCTCGGCTTGCCGTTTTACTGCCGCCAAGGCGAAAAAGAAAAACATGGAAAACGCCAAAAGCCATACAGAGAGCGCCAGCCCAGTGGCGAGCCCGCCCGCGATGATGCGCAAGGTGTAGAGCACGCCCAACGTACAAATATCCGCAATCGCGCGGCTTTTGAGGAGCAGTGAATAGATCGTCGTCATCGCAAAATAGATCGCGATGATCGACAGGGTCTGCCAGTTGACCAACGCCCCCATAGCAAGCCCACCAAACAACAACAGCGGCACCATGGCCGTGCCATGGCTGATTGGCACTTGGCCCGATGCGAAGGGGCGCTCGGATTTACGTGGATGGGCACGGTCGGCGCGCAGATCCATCAAATCATTGAAAACATAGCCAGATGAACTGACTAGGCTAAACGCGACAAACGCCACGAGCGCACTTACCAGTGTCGCCAGATCAAAAGCTTGCGCCCCGATGATCGGCGCGAAAAGCAGGATGTTCTTGAGCCACTGATGCGGGCGCATGGCCGTCAAATAGGCGCGCGGGTCTTGGCCTTCGTTCAGGATCTCGCTTTCGACCGGCATGTCCTGAACTTGCCGTTCGATGCTTGCACTTGCGTTCACGGTGACGGCTTTTTTCGCCCCTTCCCACACGGGGAGATCGGCACTGCTGTCGCCCATATAGACGTATCCAACATCGTCGAACCGATCTTGCAGCAGACGCGCCTTCGCGTCGCCTTTGAGATTGGTTGACCCGTCCGATCCAACCGCGTCATCAAAGAGCTTGGTATGCTCTGCCACCCCATCGGCGATTGACTGATCCGCGGCGGTGACCAGCACAGCACGGCCGCCCTTTTCACGCCAGTCGCGGATGTAATCCAGAACATCCTTGTTATAGGGTAGAAATTCAGGGCTGAGCTTTGCAAGCTGCGCCAATTCCTGTTTGAGGATTGCGCGCTCGCCAATGAGCCAGCGCGCCACCCTCGGCAGGGTCCGCCATGTCCGCGACAAGGCCAGCCAGAAACACTCGTAAAGTGTATCTGACCGGATCAATGTCCCGTCCAGATCCACCACGAGGACCGGGGTGTCGTCACGCCTGTCTTTCGCTGTCATGGTTCCTGTCGCGGTAGCCGCCTGATCGGGCGACAATAACATGAGGCTTGCAACCTAGGAAGTCATCTCGACTGCGTTAAAATGCTTTGAATGTAAGCGTGGTTTCTGTGCGCTCAATTCCATGGATGTCGAGCAGGTTTTGATTGATGAATTGTCCCACATCCTCATCTTTGGGCACATAGAGCTTGAGCAAAAGGTCAAATGGCCCAGATGTCGAATAAAGCTCAGAATGGATTTCGCGCAGGGCGATCTCTTCTGCCACGCGATAGGACGTGCCCGGCTTGCATCGAATATTGACAAAGACACACCGCATCGGCGACCTCCTAAAGCGTCATGTAGCGTGCGCGTGCGCCGCGTTCGATGGCCGCCGCATGTAGGCGTTCAATGTTCAGCTCAAAGCGAATTTCGCCCAACATGCGCAGCTCTGTCTCTGCCAGCGATCCATCGGCGGCGGCCACATCGCAAGCCAGTGCATAGGCCGTCTCAAAAAGCCGCTCCGGCAGGTTATCCCGGATCAGCCCGAAAAGCGCATCCAGCCCGTCCTCTTCCCCAAAGAGATCCAGAACCACCCGAGACACCACGCCCATACGATCGAGATCATAATTGGCAAAGACCGGCAGATTGTTGACCAAGCTCTGGATTTTCACCAGTTCCGCCGTGCGCATATCTTCGTCTGAGGCAGATATCGCAATCATGACGGCCACAAGGCAATCTTCCGGGCTGAGGGGATGAGATTCTGTATCGGCCATAGCCAAGTCCTTCCGGGATCGTGTTGCACTGCAGAATATTGACTGTCTGCGCCCTCGGCAATAGGTGTCCACCTCACGATCTTTTCTCGACCGGAGTGGACCCATGTCAGAGCTGCGCGATGCCGCCTATTCCTCAAAGGCCTGGCCTTTTGAAGAAGCACGCCGATTGGTCAAACGCTGTGACAAGGCGCCGCCCGAAAAAGGCTATGTTCTGTTTGAAACAGGCTATGGTCCGTCTGGTCTGCCCCATATCGGCACGTTCGGAGAGGTCCTGCGCACCACGATGGTGCGGCGTGCCTTCGAAGTGCTGAGCGACATTCCTACCAAGCTCATCTGTTTTTCAGACGATCTGGACGGCATGCGCAAGGTGCCCGGAAACGTGCCCAATCCGGAAGTGCTGGAACAGCATCTGCAACGACCTCTCACAGATGTGCCCGATCCTTTCGGCGAATACGAAAGCTTTGGCCATCACAACAACGCCATGCTGCGCCGGTTTCTCGATACCTTCGGGTTCGATTACGAGTTTATCTCCGCCCGCGAATTTTACCGCTCAGGCCAGTTCGACGAAATCCTCCTGCGCTGCGTCGAGAGATACGATGATCTGATGAAGATCATGCTGAAATCCCTGCGCGAGGAACGCCAGCAAAGCTATTCCATCTTTCTGCCGCTGCATCCTGAAAGCGGGCGGGTGATGTATGTCCCAATGAAGCATGTGGATGCCTCAGATGGCACGGTGACCTTTGAGGACGAAACCGGCAAAGAGTGGACCGTTCCTGTCACCGGTGGCCACGTGAAACTGCAGTGGAAGCCTGATTTTGGCGCCCGATGGGCCGCGCTTGGCGTGGATTTTGAAATGTATGGCAAAGAACATGCCACCAATGAGAAGATCTACGACGCGATCTGCCGGACTTTGGGCGTGCGCCCACCAGAGCATTTTTCCTACGAGCTCTTCCTGGATGATAAAGGTCAAAAGATCTCCAAATCCTCAGGCAATGGGATCTCGATGGATGAATGGCTGAGCTATGCCTCGACCGAGAGCTTGAGCTATTTCATGTATCAAAAGCCCAAGACGGCCAAGCGGCTCTATTTCGATGTGATCCCGCGCGCCGTGGATGAATACCACCAGCAGCTGCGCGCCTATCCCGGTCAGGATGCGGCGGGCAAGGCCAACAACCCGGTGTTTCACATCCATGCCGGTGACGTGCCCGAAAGCAAAATGGTGGTGCCCTTTGCGATGTTGCTCAATCTGGCCTCGGTGGCCTCCGCGGAAGACAAGGACAAGCTTTGGGGCTTTATGCAGCGCTATGCGCCTGATGCCAGCCCCGAGACGCATCCGGATCTCGACGCCGCGGCAGGCTTTGCCGTGCGCTATTACAAGGATTTCGTGGCACCCACGCGCACATGCCGCGCGCCCACGGATCAGGAACGCGAAGCTCTGACAGAGTTGCGCAACCAACTGGCCGCCTATGATGGCGCGCTGGATGATGAGGCGCTGCAATCCGTGGTCTACGCGGTGGGGCGGGATCGGTTTGACCCGCTGCGCGACTGGTTCAAGGCAATCTACGAGGTGCTGCTTGGCGCCTCTCAGGGCCCCCGCTTTGGCGGCTTCATAGCGCTTTATGGCGTGGATGAAACGGTCGCGCTTGTTGACAAAGCGCTGGCCGGAGAGCTGCTGCCCGCAGAGTAGAGGGCAGCCGTCCGAGAGCCGGTCAAATGCGGCAAATGCCTTTCGTCTCTGCGCCGTCCCACGGCAACACCACCTTTTCCGGGACCTTCAGCTCACCCAGGGGGAAGGCACCGCGCAGCATCTTGGCCAGCCGCTCTGTCCGGGGGGCCGTTGGGTCTAGCGCTTTGCAGCACACGTACTCTTCCACGATGGAGGCCTGCTGTTCATAGCCATAATCGAGGAATCGCGCGCTGGTGTTGATGTCGAAGAGATAAGGGTCATCGCTGCGCGTGTGCTCTGCGGCGGATTTGAACGGCGTGTAATTCGTCGCGGCCCGGTTCTGCCATTGCCAGACATGGGTGATCTCATGGGCAAAGAGCATCACGTGAAAGAGGCTCATGGCCTCGGGGTAATTGGGCAGAAACTCCGGCTCGTACCAATCCTTGGAATAGAAGACGTCATTGTAAAGCACCACCGCCGCCGGAGAGACCGTCACGATCTCTTCCCGGGGCTCCGGCAAAATCCTCTCACGGCATGTTAGGCGCGGGCGTCTTTCGCGTTTGAACGTGGTTTTCCCCACCAGAGCGCCGTCCCGCATGCGAATGCGGGTCACATCAATCGTGTCGCCATGTATCTGTGTCGCAAAGCTTTTTTCCGCCGGGCTTAGAGGCCGGGCACAGGCGGTCAGGACAATAAGGAAAAGCAAAATGAGCCAACGCATAGCCCGACGTTAACAAGCTCGGCGAGGCGGTGGTAGAGCGTTTTTGCCGCGTGGTGATTGACTTCTGCGTGACGGGCGGTGTCCTCTTGGCACGACGATTTTCGGGGAGGGCAAGGATGCCACGCATTTACGATTTCAGCCGCAATCCGGCAGAGCGCAATTTCACCATTCGGGATCTGCAAAATCTCAAGGGATCGGGCACCAAATTGTCCATGGGTAACCCCGCCAATAATGATGAGATCCGCGCCTGCGTGGAGGCGGGGATTGATCTCTTCGTCGTGGGCACCGAGCAGATGGAAGATGTGCGCGAACTGGCGCCGACGATCTTCACCGGCGCGGGGTCCAGCTGGTCGCAGTTTGGATCAGACGACGAGATCGTGGCCCATGCCTATGACGCCATGCGCCGAGGCGCGGATATGTACTACACGCTGCGCTCTTATGACGTGATGGAGCGGATGGCGCGGGACGGCATTCCGGTGCAGAGCCATATCGGGCTCATCCCGACGTTTTCTCACTATTGCGGCGGGTTACGGGCGTTCGGGAGGAAGGCCGAAGAAGCGATGCAGATCTGGGAGACCCTCAAGCGGATGGAGGATGTGGGCGTCTTTGCGGTGGAGGCCGAGTGCATCGCCGAAGAGGTGCTGGAGGCGGTGAATGTGAAGACCTCCGTGGTGACGTTTTCACTGGGCTCGGGCAATGCAGGCGATGCGGTCTTTTCCTTCGTGGCCGATGTGTGCGGGGAGTCGAGCGAGGAGGATACGCCGCCCAAACACGCCTATGCGTTCGGCAATGTGGGGCGGCTGCACCGGCAGATCCATGAGGAGCGCGTGGCGGCTTTGGGCGCGTTTCATAACGAGGTGCGCAAGGGCGCCTTTCCTTATCCGCAGACCAACATCGCGATGCATGCAGGTGAGAAGGAGACCTTTCTCGAGGCGCTCGATAAGTGGGTGCCAACGCATCAATAGGCGTGGCGGGGTGAACCCCGCCCTACGAGTTGCAGACCGAGGCGCGGAATCACGGCCGAAGGCCGCCGCGCCATCGCCAGGCCGCCCCCCGGACTGGCGATTGATGGGCTGGGGGCTG
>CAKZYL010000343.1 GCA_937884705.1 uncultured Roseovarius sp.
CTTCCTGATAGGCGACCATGTCTTCGAAGAGCTTCATCTGCTCGACTTCCTGGAAACCGCCCTGACCGATGGTCTTGTTGGCAGCCTGCGGCGTCACCAAAAGAAGCGGTGTGTGGTTCCAGTAGGCGGTCTTTACAGCGGTCACGAAGTTGGTGATGCCTGGGCCGTTTTGAGCAATCATCATGCTCATCTTGCCAGTGGCGCGGGTGTAGCCGTCTGCCATCATGCCGGCACTGCCTTCATGTGCGCAGTCCCAAAAGGTGATCCCGGCGGCTGGGAAGATGTCGGAAATGGGCATCATGGCAGAGCCGATAATCCCGAAAGCATGCTGAATCCCGTGCTTTTGCAGGGTTTTCACAAAGGCTTCTTCGGTCGTCATTTTCATGTGTGCAATCTCCTCAACAGCAAAATGGCCCGGGAATCCAGGATTTCTGTGAAACTACGGAAGCTGACGGTGTCCAAGTAGGGCCAGACGGGCACTTCCAATAGATCCAGAAGGCAATTTTTTTGAGCCGAAACGTCTCAATAATTTTTAAAATGGTTAGATTTCAGCGACTTTCCTGAAAAATCCGGCCAAAGTGCCAAATGAAACCCATAATTTTTTAGTGCATTTTTTCAAACCATGGAACGCGGTTGGGCCGGGGCTTCGTTCCAAACCTCAAAGCCGCGCATTTAATCCGCCTCTGTCATCTCCTGCAACTCACGGGCCAAGGTCGCAATCCCCATTGGAATGCGCTCAGACGGAATCGAGGAATACGCCAAACGGTAGTAGTTCCGCGGCGCGTCCAGCGCATGGAAGAAGGAATGCCCCGGCTCAATCACGACGCTCTTGGCCCGCAATCGCCGATCGAGATCTTTCGTGTCCACACCCTCAGGCGCCCGCATCCAAAAAGAGCTGCCCCCGAAAACACCACGCCCCTCGACGGCCAACCCGTGACTGGCCAACGCGTCCTCCATCACCGAGCGGCGTCGTTCATAGGTCTGCCCCATCCGACGGATCAGGCTGTCGTAATGCCCCAGACTGAGGAAATAGGCCGCGGTGCGCTGAATATGCCCTGGCGGATGCCGCAGAACGGAAGTGCGCAGCGCGCGCGCCTCTCTGATGAACGGCTCGGGCCCCACCAGATAGCCCAGACGCAAGCCCGGAAAAATCGATTTTGAAAAGCTGCCGATGTAGATCACCCGCCCATCCTGATCGAGCGACTTGAGCGCCGGCAGCGGCGGGTTGAGAAAGGACATCTCAAACTCGTAATCATCCTCGACGATCAGCGCGTCCATCTTTGCTGCCTTCTCAATCAGTTCCTGACGGCGCCTCAAGGGCATTGTCACATTGGTGGGCGATTGGTGGCTCGGCGTGGTAAAGATCACATCCGCCTGATCCGGCAACCCGTCACAGGGCAGACCATCGCGATCCACCTTCACCGGCAAAAGATGACTGCGCGTCTGGTTCAGTATATCGCGTAGCCCGTGATAACAGGGCTCTTCCGCCACCGCCGTTCGCCGCTGCGTGAGCAACACCTGCGCCGTCAGCCAAAGCGCATTCTGCGCACCCATGGTGATCAGGATCTCCTCGGGCCGCGCAAGGATCCCCCGCCGGGGCAGCGTGTGCCGGGCGACAAACTCGATCAATTGCGGATCATCGCGGTCATAGTAATCCGCCGTCAGCGCCTCAAAATCCTTCTGACCCAGCGCCCGCAAGGCACAGTGCCGCCAATTGGCATGATCGAACATCGCCGGATCGGTCTGGCCATAGATGAACGGATAGCGATAGCTCGACCAGTCTTTGGGTTTTTCCGGCATCGCCCCATCGGCAAAGCGACGGCCCAGCGCGCGGTTCCAATCGATCACATCGCGGCGCGGCTCACTGGCCGGAAAGCGCGGCGGCTCCGGTGCGTTCGCGGACACGTAATAGCCCGACCGGTCCCGCGCCTCGAGGTAATCAGAGGCCTGCAATTCGGTATAGGCCAGGGTCACCGTGATCCGGCTCACCCCCAAATGCTGCGCCAGCCGGCGCGAACTGGGCAGTTTCTCCCCTTTTTGAAAGTACCCCGACAGAATGCCCTCTGCGATCATCTGCTGAATGCGCGCCTGCAACGTGCCGGCGCTATCGGGGTTCAGAAAAAAGGTCTCAACTGGAATCGACATGGGCTCTAGGCTATACTGGCCTTAATCAGCAATCAATCTGGCCCTACACGCGATGCACCACAGCGTTCTGCAAGGCCTCTGCCAGATGCGGCACATAGGCGTCATTCACCGGCCGCGTCGGCGTCACCCGCTTCAGCTGCACACCCTCGCCTTGCAAATAGGCCGCCGTCAGCCGCCCGTATTCATAAGCAAGCGCCTTGGCCCTGGGGCCCAGATACTCCGGCGGCTCGCCCAGGCGATAACTTTCATAGCCCATCCGCCACGCGCGCGACCGCACCATATCCTCAGGCCGCACCCAATATGAGTAAAGCTGCGCCAAGCATGCCTCCCGTTTGGAGGAGAGCTTAGCACAGATCACGCGGGTCAGATATGCCAGCTTTGCCGTTGCGCATCGCGACGGTCGGTTTACGTCTCCTGAGACCGAAGACCAGACACAATACATCTAGGCACAACCACCCCATGTCCGTCATACCTACAATCGAAACGCGGCCCTCTGTTGATCCAGACATATCAGCCACCGAATTCCAAAGGTGGTACTGGCCCGTCGAAGAGCTCAGAGCGTTCTGCGACGACTTGAGCCTGTCAAAATCAGGCACCAAGGCAGAACTGCGCGCCCGCGTTGCGTTTGATCTCGCAAATCCAGGCCAAACGCCTCCCCGCACAGCGCGCAAGACAAACGGCTCTTTCAACTGGTCCAAGGCAAACCTGACCAAGGCCACCGTCATCACCGAAACAGTGTCGTTCGGACCGAACGTGCGCGGCTTTTTCAAAGCGGAGATTGGGACGGCGTTCGTCTGCCACTCCGACTTCATGGATTGGGTCCGGGCCAACACCGGCGCCTCTCTGGGTGACGCGATTGAAGCTTGGCACATTCTGGAAGAGCGCAAACAAGACCCCGCCTTTCGCCGCGAAATCGCAAGCTGCAACAATTACCTTCAGTATTTGCGCGATGCCCGCGACTGCCATCCAGAGCTATCGCTGGACGAGGCAAAGGCGTGCTGGGATTTCAAAAAGATACGGCCAGCAAAAGACGGGGTGGTCGTTTTCGAAAGCAAAGATATTGAGGAAGCCAGCGCCCAGTCCCCAAAATACTCCGGCAGCGCACCTAGGCGATAGCTGTCCTAGCCCATCCGCCAGGCCTTTTATGCCGCGCATTCGGGCAAAGGGCGGTTTTGCAGTCTCTGGCAAATCCGCACGTTAGTCGCTAGGCTCGGATCTTTTCCACAATGCGCCTGGTTTCAGGATGGACAACGGATTGGCCTTGTCATCGGTCCAGACATCGCCGCCATCCGTTTGCATTTTTTCCCAAACGCCTAAGCCAACAAGTGCAGCCACCGCATCCGGTTCTCTGCTGATCAAGGCCACATCGCTTCTTTCGTAACCGGGATCGTCAGATGCGTCGTGTGAGCCGAATTGACGCCACGCATGCAAGCCCAATTCCTGTGCCGAACGCGCCAGTGGCAAGCCGACATCATAGTAGCGATTTGAAATATGGAAGATAAGCACGCCATCCGGTGTAAGCCGATCCAGATAAAGCTCCATCGCTTCAAGCGTCGTCAAGTGGACGGGCACGGAGTCGGATGAGTATGCATCAATCACCAGGATGTCGAACTTCAACCCGTCCTGACCTTCCAGAACAACCCGTGCATCGCCAAGATGTGTCGGTGCATCGGGCGCGCATGTTGATACGAAGGTGAAAAGCTCTGGATCACGTGCGACCTGGTCGACGAGCGCATCGATCTCATAGAGATGCCAGTCTTGACCCTCGGACGCATAGCAGGTGAGGGCGCCCACGCCCAAACCGACGATCCCGATCTTCTCCGCAGAAAGGCCGAGGTCGGAGCGCATAACCTGGCCCATGGGCGCGGCGGGGTGATAGTAGCTGAGAGGTGTTGGGCGCGCCGCGTCCAGATCCGCCAGGCGCTGCGCCCCGTGGATCGTGGTGCCATTGGAATACGTCCTGATGCCATCCCGGTCATACACTTGATGAACCCCGAAAAAGCTTCGATCAGAGAAGACACGGTCAATCGGTGCAACGATCAGAATGGGCAGGACAATTGTCAGCATTGCTCCAACGGCAATGACATCCACCCGTCTCGTCACAACCGCCAAAAGCGTCACACCGATCCCAATCATAAGGATCACATCCTCGAGCGATCCACCTTTCCACGCCGCGGCACCGGACATGGCAAGTCCGATCAAAAGACCCCATGCTGACCCGCGCACAAGGCTTTTCCATTGCAGACCGAATGCTTTACTGAAGAGCAAGAGCAACGCGACGATCATCGTCAGCGCACCTTCGACCTGACCGCTGAAGAGTACCGGGGCGAGGATTGAATTGAAGAGCCCTCCTGCCGCGCCGCCCAAGGACATGACGACGTAGAAAACAGTCAAATGTTTGGACGAGGGCCGCAGCTCATAGAGCGCGCGATGAGCCCAAACGGTGATGATGAGGAAGAACAGAACCATCATGCCAAGCTTTGACGGCGAGAGGTAAACCCCAGCGAGACCTGACATCATAGCGATCATCGGAAGGCTGACCATCTGAGCCAATCGCCGGAACCATGGCGATGCGAAAACCGTGTTTTGACGGAATGTGAGCACGAAGCTCAGAAGATAGAGCCCGAGCGGAATGACCCAGACGAGGGGCACCGCGCCGATGTCGGTGGTCACACGGGTCGTGACGGCAAGCATCAGGGACGACGGCACGAATGCCAGAACACCCCAATGCAGCATCGTTGTCAGCTTTAGTGTCGAAGTATCTGACGTTTCCTGGCGCGTGGACTGTGCGCCTCCGCCGATTAACAGCCCGCCGCAGATCGCCAGACCTGCGCCCAACGCGACGAAACCGTATGCAAAACCAACGGCAATGGAAGAGGCGCCGAACCATGGTTCCGCGATCAGAGGAAAGGCCAGGAGCGCGATCATCGACCCGAGGTTCGATGCGGCGTAAAGGAAGTAGGGGTCGTTCGCGGACGGCCCGCCAGAACGGGCATACCAGGCTTGGATCAAAGGCGCATTGGACGACAGAAGGGCAAACGGGACGCCCACACCGATCGCAAAGAGCCACAGGGTCTGCCCGGCAATAGGCTGCGTGGCATCAAGCTGCCACCCTTCAGGCAGGCTTGGGGGCAAGAAGGTCAGGGCCAGCGCCCAAATCGCCAGATGCACCACATACTGCGCTTTGATCGGAAGATATCGCGTAGTGAGGTGGGCGTAGAGGTACCCCAAAAGCAGCACAGATTGGAAAAACAGCATAGCTGTCGCCCACACGGCGGGCGAGCCACCGATGGCTGGAACAACGATCTTTGCAAAGAGCGGCTGAACAAAAAAGAGCAACGCTGCGCTCAGAAAAATTGTCGCCGTAAATGGTATTGCGACGTTACGAACACCCTGCGGCGTCGCAATCGTATTGACGAATGACATATCCAAACCTGCTCTTTTTTTTCTGGCCGAAACGAAATACGAAAACTATGTCCTAAAAATGACGCGTGTCGTGTAAACACTTGGCATGGTTCGTGCATCTCTCCTTCGCGCTGCTTCAAAACCAAGTGTTAACCCGTAGACCAAAGGAATGCGGCGTCATTGGACGATCTTCAATTTCTATGCGTAACTCCCTGCGGTTTTGGATCACAGGCGAAAAAAGCGTCACGCATTCGGACCTTGATCACCGCCGCGACACCCTGTCAATTTGGGTTCAAACCTGGGTGCGGCGGTGCAGCGTTACAAAAGTGCTGTTGGATGTCAGCAAA
>CAKZYL010000344.1 GCA_937884705.1 uncultured Roseovarius sp.
GCGAGCTGTGTCATGGCGCGGTCGGGACATATCGAGGGCGATTGGTTGCCTCTTCTCGACCGGCGTGGACAGTCAGTTTCAGAGCTTTCCCTGATATGGCGAGCAGGCTGCGAGGACGGGCTAAGAGAGCAACGCCCATGGGTATCTCACGCGCGACCCAATGGAGCACACCAGGCCATGCCGGGCAGGCCTAGGCTGTATCGGAACCATTTTTGAAGGCAACCCGATCAAGCAGAACGCCCAAGGCAAGCCCTAGTAAAAGGCCCGCAGCATTTGACGCGAGATCCAACAGGCTTGCAGACCGGCCGACAAATGGCTGCACGAGCTCTATTGCGCCACTCCAGATCAGCACTCCTATCGCGAAGATCAACCGGGTCTGCGTTTTGTGCTGCGTCAGCGGAAAGATCGCCACAGCATAGGCCACAAGGTGCAAAACCTTATCTGCGCTCCCAACATCGCCGCCACTCTCGCGCGGTACAAGGCTGCCTCCTGTGATGACCGCCAACGCGATGAGCGAGAGCACCACGCCATAGCGTTCAAATACCGATAAGAGATCGTTGCGAAGTCGTTCAACATGCACGGTGAGTGGTCCCTTTGATGCCATCGCGAGGATGGAATAGCAGCCCTTGCTCCAGCGCTTCAACTCTCAATTGACGACCAAATCTGAAATGAGAACAGGACCGCCAAACGATCAAAAGGTTAAAACTGGTCGACAAACAATCCATGACCTGCCCAAACAAACGCCGCACTCTGCTTGCACGCACAGACGTTAAAATTGCGTGTTATCCCAACCAACAAATTCGCTGTGATTTTGACGTTTGAGGGACGTACGCGTGTTCGTACAGAATATCAGGGACAGACCTGGGCATTCTCCTGGTGCTCGCTGCTGCAAGTGAAACCCGGATGCCGCACGAGCGTTTGGAGGATGTAGGCCGTTCTCTTGAGAGTGACGCGACACCCGTTTCAAGTCAGGATTTGCCAACGCTCTTGGTTGCGTTGGTTGCAATACCCGTCGGGCTGATCGCGGTGAACGTCATCAAACGTCTGAAAACACGGGGTCTTTTTGAAACTACGGACCAAGACCTTTTGGCGGCCAAAGTCATTGCAGCTGCGCGTGTTACATTTCTCGCAGCCATGCTTTTGGACACGTTCGACGACATGGTGACCGATTTGGCGTGGAGCACGCTGCCGCATGTCTTTTTCGACAACCACGTCCTCGTGGCCGGTGCAAAGCTCGATGGGTTTGCGAAATCTCTTTGCAACACCACCGAAGAAATCTTGGAATATGGCGCTGCCGTGCTTCTGCTTTCAGGGGCAAAGGTTTTCGCGTTCGACGCAAAATCGCGAAGTGCAGCGATACCTGCCCAGTAAACAAATGTGAGGACGCGTTGGGTCAGGTTTTCGAACGGCTGAGCCGAGGACGTCTATTGTAAAGAGACGTCTATCAGGCCCAAGCGTTAAAGAGCCGACAGAAAAATCTACTCAGCAGCCAGTTGCGCCATCACGTCGTCGGAGGCCTCAAAATTGGCGGTGACACGTTGCACGTCATCGTCATCTTCCAAGGCGTCAATCAGGCGCATGAGCTTTTGCATGGCCTCAAGACCAAGCTCGGTCGTCGTGGTGGGCTTCCAGATGAGTTGGGTGTTTTCACTTTCGCCCAAATCGCCTTCGAGCGCGTTTGACACCTCGTTGAGATCGGTATCGGCGCACCAGATAATATGCCCGTCCTCAGAGCTTTCGACATCTTCGGCCCCGGCCTCAATGGCGGCCATCATCACAGTGTCCGCATCGCCCACATCAACGGGGTACGTGACCTCGCCCTTGCGTTCGAACATGAAGCCAACAGAGCCCGTCTCCCCCAGATTGCCGCCGTTCTTGGTGAAGGTGGAGCGGACATTGGAGGCCGTGCGGTTGCGATTGTCTGTCATTGCTTCGACAATGACGGCGACACCATCGGGCCCGTAGCCTTCATAGCGGATTTCCTCGTAATCCTCGCTGTCACCGCCCGCGGCCTTCTTGATCGCGCGGTCGATATTGTCATTCGGCATCGACTGAGATTTGGCGCTTTTCACGGCCAGACGCAGGCGCGGGTTCTTTTCGGGATCCGGGTCGCCCATCTTGGCCGCGACGGTGATCTCTTTGGACAGTTTCGAGAAGAGTTTGGCGCGCACGGCGTCCTGACGCCCCTTGCGGTGCTGGATATTTGCCCATTTGGAATGGCCTGCCATGGTGCGCCTCTTCTTTTGTGCTTCCTTCCCGGATATAAATCACCGGGTGGTCCAGGTTCAATCCCGGTTTGCAAGTTGGCACCGTGGCCCACCTCGACAGGACCAGCAAGATGGAGACCATGATGCCAAATGTTCGTCAAGTGACGCCCTTCGTTTTCACCCGAGATCTCAAGGCATCTTGCGCCTTCTTCAAAGGTTTGGGGATCATTCCCAGCTTTCTCCTCGAAGAACATGGCTACGCATATTGCACGGATGGCACCGTGGGCATCCGCCTCTTGGAGCTTGGTCAAGATCAGGACATCGCAGAACAATTGGTCTATTTCGATGTCGAGGATGTCGACGCGCTCTATCAGACCCACAAACCATTTTTGGATACGTTGCCGGAAGGCAGAGTGCGCGGCCCGGTCGATCAGACCTATGGGCAGCGAGAATTGCATGTCAAAGATCCTGACAATTGCCTTTTGATGTTCGGGCACAACGTTGCGCGGGCATAGGGCGGGCTTGCTAAGGTCGGGTTTGTCAAATCGACTCTCGTCCTGGTACGCAGAAACCCGTATGAGACGCGCGTGACACAAGAGCAGATCATCCTTTTCACACTCTTCGGGGCCGTTTTTGCGCTGCTGTTATGGGGGCGTCTGCGCTATGACATCATCGCCTTCTCCGCACTGCTGATCGGTGTCGTGCTGGGCGTTGTTCCCAAGGAAGAGACATTTAGCGGCTTTGGACATCCCGCGACTATCATCGTGGCCCTCGTCCTGGTCGTCTCGGCCGGTTTGGTGCGATCAGGCGCGGTCTATCTGATCACGCGCACGCTCGTCGACAGCAGCCGCGCGCTCGGCACACATATCGTCATCATGGGCGGGATCGGCGGGGTGCTGTCTGCCTTCATGAACAATGTGGCGGCCCTTGCTCTGCTGATGCCCGTGGATATTCAGACAGCGCGCAAGGCCAACCGCGCGGTGGGGCTGTCCCTGATGCCGCTGAGCTTTGCGACGATCCTTGGGGGCATGGCCACGCTGATTGGCACACCACCCAACATCATCATTGCCGCCATTCGCGAAGATGCCATGGGCGCACCTTTTGCGATGTTCGATTTTGCCCCAGTGGGTGGGCTTACGGCGATCATCGGGTTGGTGTTCATCTCGCTCATAGGCTGGCGGCTCATTCCCCATAGCGCGGAGGACGGGGGAGCATCGGGAGACTTCGCTGAATACATCGCGGAGCTGACCGTGCCCGCCGGGTCAAAGGTGATCGGGCAACGGGTGATTGAGCTGGAGGAAGAGGCGGACAAGGCCGACGTGTCGATCATCGGGGTCATTCGCGATGGCAAACGCCGCTACGGGGCCGCGATCAACACCGAACTTAAGGCCGATGACGCGCTTGTGCTGAAGGCCACGCCGGATGCTCTGGATGAGTTTCGCTCGGCCCTGAAGCTCGCCTTCTCGGAAGAAAAGCGCGAAGAGCTTTTGAAGGCAGAGGGGCGCGGCCTCGACATCATCGAGGTGGTCGTGCCGCAATCTTCGCGCCTCGTGAGGCGCACCGCAACGGATGTCGGGCTGCATTGGCGGCAATCCTCTGTCCTGATGGGCATCTCGCGCGAGGGGCGCAGGATCGCAAGCCGCATGCGCAAAACCAAGATCCGCGAAGGCGATATCCTGCTCTTGCTGGTGCCCAAGGATCGCGGGCCGGATGTCACCGAATGGTTGGGCTGTCTTCCCTTGGCTGACCGGGGCCTCGCGGTGACCCAAGACAACAAAACCTGGTTGGCGATTGGCCTTTTTGGGGCTGCCGTGGCGGCGGCGTCTTTTGGCGTGGTTTACCTGCCTGTGGCGCTCGGGTTGGTGGTCATGGCTTATGTGCTCACGCAGATCGTTCCGTTAAGTGAGCTCTATAGCCATATCGAATGGCCTGTGGTCGTGCTTTTGGGCTCAATGATCCCTCTGGGCGCGGCGCTGGAAGACGTGGGCGGCACAGAATTGATCGCCAATGCGCTTCTCAGCATGGCGGACGGGCTACCGGCCTGGGCCATCCTTACCCTTTTGATGGTGGTGACAATGACGCTCTCGGATGTGCTCAACAATACGGCCACGACCATCGTCGCGGCCCCCGTGGGCATTCAGATGGCCAACACGCTCAATGTCTCGCCCGATCCGTTTTTGATGGCGGTCGCCGTGGCGGCCTCAGCGGCCTTCTTGACACCCATCGGGCACAAAAATAATACGCTCATCCTAGGCCCCGGTGGGTACAAATTTGGCGATTACTGGCGCATGGGTTTACCGCTTGAGATTTTGATCGTAGCAGTGTCGATCCCGCTGATTATGGTGTTCTGGTCATTCTAATGGCAAAGAAATTTGAGCGACTGATTGTGCATGTGGGCATGCACAAGACCGGGTCCACGACCCTGCAGCACATGCTCCATCAGATGAAATGGGGGCCTGTTGGCCCAATTGACATGATAGATGTCAACCACTCCCCCGCGTGCATGCTGTGGTTTGGCTCTGCGCTCAAGCAAGAGCGGACGATGCTCAACCTGGGCCACAATCGCGCGTCTGCCGAACGCCATTTGGCCGACGTCCAAACCCGGGTGGAACGGCAACTAAAGTCGTCACACAAACGGGAATTGGTCATCTCATCGGAATGGCTGTCAGCTGGTCGCATTATGGGCGAAGGTCGGCGTGGTGTCCTAAAGCGCCTCAAGGCAACGTTTGAGCCTCACTTCGATAAAATCGAGTTTTTCGCCTATGTCCGGCCGCCCCTTGCCTTCACCACAAGTGCGGCGCAAGAAATGATCAAGATGCGCCGCGAATTCAACACGCCCTGGGCCAATTACGAACAGCGTTTTGGTCAGATCCAATATCTCTTTGGGCGCAAGAATGTGCATCTTCGCCTCTATGACCGCAGCAAACTAAAAAACGGCGATGTGGTCTCTGACTTTCAGGATTGGATGGGATGGCCGCAAAGACCTGCGAAACTGCCGCATGTCAATCAAAGCCTGTCCGCCCCGGCTGCGGCTCTGATCCACTGTTTTCAATTCAATCGGCCGCTGACGCAGACCGTGGAAGACCACGAATTCAAGATCAAGTCAGTGGAGCAATTGGCCAAGATCCCAGGTCCCAAGTTTGCTTTATCCCAGGACTTGACGGCGCAGTTGCTTGAAAAAAATGCTGCGGATCTGGAGTGGATTGAAGACTGCATGCAGCAAAAGGTCAGCGATGCGGATCGGGGCATTCCGGAAGGGGCGATTGCGGTATCGGGCGAAGATGATCTAAAGTATCAGGCCGCACGCTTTGCGCCGATATTGCGCGGCAAGGCCCCTGTGGAGCCCCCCGACGATCCCGAAGAGGCCAATGCCATCGCCTGGGCCGCCCTGCAAAAGCACCTGAAGATCTAACACAAGTTTGTTTATGGCTGGGCCCGTGTCTGGTTTCGCTTGCTCTTGTTGGGCGGCGGCTCTAGTTCCGCCAGATGAAGATTTTATTTCTCGGCGATGTGATGGGGCGAGCCGGACGGCAAGCGATCATCGACACTCTTCCATCGCTGAAGGCGGATTGGGCCCTCGATTTTGTGGTCGTGAACGCCGAAAACGCGACCGGAGGCATGGGCCTTTCCGGACCGCATGCACAGCAAATCCTCGACGCGGGCGCCGATTGCATCACGTTGGGCGATCACGCGTTTGACCAAAAGGACATGATGCAATTCATCGAGCAGGAGCCGCGGATCTTGCGCCCCGTGAACTATGCCAGGGAAGCACCCGGCCTTGGTGCGCGCGTTTTTACCGCCAGCCGCGGGCGCAAAGTGCTTGTCGCGCAGGTTCTGGGTCAGGTCTTTATGCGGCGCGCCTATGATGATCCATTCAGTGCTGTTGACGGTGTTTTGATGAAGCACACGCTGGGTGGCGCGGTGCACGCCGCCATTATCGATGTGCATTGCGAGGCCACATCGGAGAAAATGGCCATGGGGCATTTCTGCGACGGACGCGCCAGCATGGTTGTGGGCAGCCACACCCATGTCCCCACAGCGGACGCGCAAATCCTACCGGGCGGGACAGCCTTTCAGGCAGATGCCGGCATGTGTGGCGATTACCACAGCGTCATCGGCATGGAAAAAGAAGAGCCGTTGCGCCGCTTTGTGACAGGCATGACGAAAAGCCGGTTCACCCCAGCACTGGGCGAGGTGACACTCTGCGGGCTTTACATTGAAACC
Source organism: uncultured Roseovarius sp. (assembly GCA_937884705.1). Classification (GTDB taxonomy): domain Bacteria; phylum Pseudomonadota; class Alphaproteobacteria; order Rhodobacterales; family Rhodobacteraceae; genus Roseovarius. The sequence continues at coordinate 6,432 of CAKZYL010000344.1, forward strand.
GATGATCGTACCGGCAAAGCGACGCGTGTGGAGATGATCCGAACTGGCGGACACCTCTCGATGGCGCATCCCTGATGACCGGGTTCGTGCCATTTTTGGTGCTTTTGGCCATGGGCGTCGGTTGGGGGTTGACCCTGCCGCTAGCCAAAATCGCCGTCAGCACCGGGCATGAACCTTATGGATTGATCTTTTGGCAGTTGGTTGTTGTGGTGATGGTGCTGGGGCCGTTTTCCCTGCTGCGGCCATCGCGCCCCCGGATCAAGCTTGATCGTCGGCATGTTGCACTTTTCGTGACGGTCGCATTGACGGGCGCGATCCTGCCAGATGTGTTCTTCTACATGGGTGCGGCTGAGCTGCCGGGGGGAGTTCTCTCTATCGCGGCGGCAACCGCGCCGATGTTTGCCCTGCCGATTGCGCTCCTTTTGGGCAATGACACGTTTTCCTGGGTGCGCATAGGCGGGCTTGCGCTTGGGATGGGCGGGATCCTCTTGATGGTCGGGCCGGAGGCGAGCTTGCCAGATCCGGGCATGGCCTTTTTCGTGCTTCTGGTTCTGCTGGCCCCGGCCCTTTACGCGACAGAGGGCAACATCGTGGCCAAGTTCGGCACCTTTGGCCTTGATCCGATGCAGACCATCGTCGGTGCCTCGACGCTGGGCATGGTCTTTGCCCTCCCCCTCGCCTTTTTGACAGATCAATGGGTCGATCCGTTCGCCAATTTCGGGGCGGCTGAGATCGCGCTCATCATTGCCGCAGCCCTCCATGCGGTGGTTTACGCGACCTATGTCTGGCTGGTGGGGCAGGCCGGATCAGTTTTTGCATCCCAAGCGGCCTATATCGTCACGGCCACCGGCGTGGTCTCCTCGATGATCATGCTGAATGAGAGCTATTCGATGTTTATCTGGCTGGCGCTTGCCGTGATGATGCTGGGCATTTTCCTGGTGCAGCCCCGCCCCGGACGCGCCATGGCCGCAATCGTAGAGACGGAAGACCGTCATGCCTAACCCCGCCTCCCGCACGGTGCTGCTGGTGATCTTGATCATCATGGGCGCGGGTTGGGGCCTGAGCTTTACGCTGACCAAAATCGCGGTCAGCACAGGGTATCAGTATTTCGGGCTTATGGCGTGGCAATTCATCATCATGGCGGCGATCTCATGGGGCATTTGTCAGGTTCGTCGCAAGCCCCCGCCGTGGACAGTCAAGCATGTCGCCATCTATCTTATGATCTGCCTCACGGGCAGTCTGGTGCCAAACTCTATTTCATACTCTGTTGCCGTCCATCTTCCTGCGGGCATGATGTCGATCCTGATTGCCACGGTGCCGCTCTTTGCATTTCCGATTGCCATTTTGCTGGGCATCGACGGGTTTAGCTGGCGCCGCATTTTGGGGCTTTTGTGCGGTTTGGGCTGCATCATCATGATTGCATGGCCGGAACTGAGCCTGCCAGAAGCCGGGCTGGCCATCTGGATCGTCCTCGCGCTCAGCACAGCGCTGCTCTATGCCACCGAGGGCAATATCATCGGCAAATGGGGTCCTTGGGGCCTGGATCCTATCCAGATGCTCACGGGCGCATCCATCCTGGGCATACCGCTTGCTTTCGTGCTGGCCATATCCACCGGCCAGTTCATTGACCCGATCAAACCGTGGGGCGCGGCGGAATGGGCTCTGGTCGGCAGCTCGTCGATCCATGTGGCGGCCTATAGCACCTATTTCTGGATGGTGACACGCGCGGGCGTCGTGTTTGCCTCCCAGGTTGCCTATGTGGTCACGGCATTTGGCGTGATCAGCGCGATGATCATCCTGGGCGAGCGGTATTCGCTGCACATTTGGGCAGGATTTGCCCTGATGCTCGCTGGGCTCTTCCTTGTGCAACCGCGATCCAACGCTCCGTCCAAGTCCGGGGTTGTGCCAGAGCGCGGCATGCAAGAAGATACCCGCTAGGCCAAAACGAGCAGGACCTGAGGAATGGATTTTCTCGCGCTGAACGAGATGCACGCAGCCATGCTGTCTTTGGCCGTCGTTGGCGTGATGTTTCTGTTGTTCCTGCGAGAGATCTATCCGACCGAAGTCGTGGCCATCGCGGGCGTCGCATTTTTGCTGGCCACGGGGCTTTTGCCCTATGACGCAGCCCTTGAGGTGCTGGCCAACCCGGCCCCCTGGACCATTGTGACAATGTTTATCCTGATGGGGGCGCTGGTGCGCACGGGCGCGCTCGATTGGTTCACGCGGCTTGCAGAAGGCCAGGCTGACACGCGCCCTGCCCTGGCGATCGGCGCGCTCATGGCCTTTGTGATGCTGGCCTCGGCATTCGTGAACAACACACCCGTCGTGGTGGTGATGATCCCGGTCTTCATTCAACTCGCCCGACGATTGGGCGTCTCGGGCAGCAAGCTTTTGATCCCGCTCAGCTATGCGGCCATCCTTGGCGGGTGTCTGACACTCATTGGCACTTCGACGAACCTACTGGTCGACGGCGTGGCCCGGGCGCAAGGCTTGGACGCATTTTCGATTTTTGAAGTAACACCGCTGGCGCTGATCCTCGCGGTGTGGGGCGTGATCTATCTGCGCTTTATCGCGCCACGCCTACTGCCGGATCGCGCCAGCATGGCGACCATGCTGTCGGAACGCTCTTCGCGCAAGTTCTTCACCGAGGCGGTGATCCCGCCGGAATCGAACCTCATTGGCCGTGAGGTCAAAGGCGTGCAGCTTTTCAAACGCGAAGGTGTGCGTCTGGTCGACGTCATTCGCGGGGATCTTTCGCTCAGGCGCAACCTCGACGGTGTCACGCTACAGGTGGGCGACCGTGTGGTTCTGCGCACGCAGGTGACCGAGCTTTTGAGCCTGCAACGCACGAAAAGCCTCAAGCGCGTGGATCAGGTCTCCGCCGTGGAAACCACCACTGTTGAAACGTTGATCACGCCGGATTCCAAAATGGTGGGGCGCAGATTGGGTGCCATGCGCCTGCGCCGCCGCTTCGGGGTCTATCCGCTGGCCGTGCACCGGCGCGATCGCAATATCGGTCGGCAGTTGGACGATCTGGTGGTGCGCGTGGGCGATACGTTGTTGCTCGAAGGCGCGCCCGAAGACATTCAGCGTCTGGCCACGGAAATGAACATGGTCGATGTGACCAAACCGACCGAGCGCGCCTATCGCCGCTCGCACGCGCCAATTGCGATTGCTGCTCTGGCAGGGCTGGTGATCATGGCCGCCCTGGGTGTTGCGCCGATCCTGATGCTGGGGGTCCTGGCCATCGCGGTGCTCTTTCTCACGCGCTGCGTGGACGCAGACGAGGCGTTTTCCTTCATCGACGGGCGGCTTTTGGCGCTGATCTTTGCAATGCTGGCGGTAGGCGCCGCGTTGGAGGCCACTGGCGCGGTGAAAATCCTCATCGATCTGCTGGCCCCGCTTTTGATGTCCGCGCCGCCATTTGTGCTCATATGGGCGGTCTATCTGATGACCTCGCTCCTGACAGAGCTTGTGTCAAACAATGCGGTGGCCGTGGTGATCACGCCCATTGCCATCGGTCTTGCCACAGCGCTTGGTGTTGATCCACGCCCACTTGTCGTGGCCGTCATGATCGCCGCTTCGGCCAGTTTTGCCACGCCCATCGGCTATCAGACCAACATGCTGGTCTACGGGCCCGGCGGCTACAAGTTCACCGATTTCATCAAGGTGGGCGTGCCGCTCAATTTCAGCGTCGGGCTTTTGGCCTCTGCACTTATCCCGGTCTTCTTTCCGCTATAGAAACGCCTATACCCGCAGCGCAGCCTTAGCCGACAAAGAGATAGCTGGCCTCGTAGGACACCGGAAAGTTCACAGACCGGGCGACGAAGCAGACCTTGCCAATCTCATGATGGATGGCGTCGGCCCGGGCCAGATCCGTGCCCACAGGCACAGTGATCTGCGGGCTCAGCGTCGCCGCAAGGAACCGGCCCGCGCCGGATGGGGCGCTTTCACCATGGCCCACAGGGTCGTCGCGATAGGCCGTCACAGCGATCCCTGCATCAGAGGCCAGATGCAGATACCACAGCATATGACAGGCCGAGAGCGCCGAAATCAGCATGTCCTCGGGATTGTGCAGCGTTGGATCGCCACCCAAAAGCGGGTCGTTGGAACAGTGTATCACGGGCTTGCCCGGTGTCTCCACATTCCAGGTGCGATCATAGGCCTTGTAATGCGCAGTACCCGCGCCCTGGTTGCCCGTCCAAACCACGCGGGAGGTGAAATCATGCTGGGCCAAATTCGATCACCTCGCGTTCTGTGACGATCATATCAAGGGGTTGATCCGTGAGTTCCAGAGGCAGGCTCTCAGCTTCTTGCGCCTGATAGGCAAACCCGATCGCAAGCGTCGCGCGCCGCGCGCGCAACCGCTCCAGCGTGCGATCATAAAACCCGCCGCCATAACCCAGACGTCCGCCAGCGCGGTCAAACGCCACCAGCGGCACGATCAGGATTTCAGGATCAAAGAAGTCATCCACGAGTGGCACCTCAGCCCCGAAGGGACCCGCGCGTAGCGCGCCACCAGGCTCCCAGCGAGAGAATTCGAGCGGCATCCCCTCACCTTGGATCACCGGCACCCCGACAGGTCCGTAGGCGGCCGCCTCTGCCATGGCGGGCAGCGGATCGATTTCGGTGCGAATGGGCATGTAGCCTGCAAGCGGCACGCCGCGATGACCGGCGAGGCACTCCGATAGGAGTGAAGAGCTGTTGGCCAAAGCCACACTATGGGCCTCTTTGCGCCGCGCAAAAGCGGCCTTGCGCGCCGCCGCTTTGATCTCAGTCAGGTCCGTCATAGCATGATCACCACCGCAAGGCCCAAGAAGGCGAAAAACCCGACCACATCCGTCACCGTGGTCACAAACGCGCCCGAGGCCAGCGCAGGATCAATCCCCGCTTTTTCCAAAAGCACTGGGATCGCTGTGCCCGCAAGTCCTGCTGCCACAAGATTGATCACCATCGCAGCCGCAATCACATAGCCAATCTCGGGCCCGCCGAACCACAGAACCCCGATCACCCCCATCACGACTGCAAAGATCACGCCATTGATCAGCCCCACCAGCACTTCCCGTCGGATAAACCGCCACACATTGCGCCCGGTGAGGTCTTTGGTGGCGATGGCACGAACCGCCACCGTGAGGCTCTGCGTGCCCGCATTGCCCCCCATGGAGGCCACAATCGGCATCAGTACAGCAAGCGCCACGACCTGCGCTAGCGCCGCTTCAAACTGCGCAATCACCAGCGAGGCCAAAATGGCTGTGGCGAGGTTCACCGCAAGCCAGGGAAAGCGGCGCTTAGTTGTATCCATAACGCGGTCCGCCAGGCTGCCCTCGCTGACACCAGCCAAACGCAGAATGTCTTCTTCATGCTCTTCATCGAGCACAACCATCGCGTCATCGATGGTGATCATGCCCACAAGACGCTCATCTTCGTCCACAACAGGCGCGGAGATCAGGTGGTACTGGTTGAACGCATAGGCCACATCTTCCTCATCCTGCGTGACGGGAATAACGTGAAACGTGTCCTCGGTGATCGATTGCAAAAGCACTTCACGGCGCGAGCCCATGAGCTTGCCCAGCGTCACATTGGCCACCGGGCGCAGGCGCGGATCCACAAGGGTGATGTGGTAGAACTGTTCCGGCAGATCATCCTGATCACGCAGAAAATCAATGGCTTCCCCCACATTCCAGTGCTCGGGTGCCATAACCACCTCGCGCTGCATCATCCGGCCCGCACTTTCCTCGGGATAGGCCAGCGCGTTTTCGGCCGCCACGCGATCACTGTCTTCCAGCGCGTCGAGGATCACCTCTTGCTGCTCATCATCGAGATCTTCGAGGAGGTCGACCACGTCATCGCTGTCAAGCTCACGCAGGGTGTCTGCCAGCACCTCGGGCTTCAGAAGCTCCAGCACCTCTTCGCGCAGGCCTTCATCAAGCTCTGACAGAATGTCGCCGTCAAAACCTTCGCCCAAAAGCAGAATCAATCGGCGGCGATCAAACGCGGTGATCTGTTCCAAGAGGTCGGCGATGTCAGCTGCGTGAAGCGGCTCTAACTCTGATTTCAGAAGCTCCTGATCGCCCGCATCGACCGCATACATGATCTGCGCCACGGCATTGGTATCAAGCGCGTATACGTCTTCGTCGTCGCGGGCAGGCTCGGTTGGCTCTGATGCGGTGTCTGACATGATCTGCCCTTCGCTTGGCTCTTGATCTGGCTCTCGATCTCATTCTGACCTACTCAAGCCTGCGACGGAAAACAATCGTCACGGGCCGCGTTCCTGCATAGGTTGCCAATCATGACCCAAAGTGCCGACCATCCGGTTTTGATCAAAGGCCACGTGCTAACATACGTGGCGTCTCCCATGATTGTGCCACCGCAAGAGGCAGTGCGCCTGGAAGAGGCGCTTTTGATCGAAAACGGCAAGATCACAGCGGTGGGGCCAAGTGAGAGGCTGCGCCAACAGGCACCTGGCGCCCATGTCAGAGATATGGGAGAGGCGCTTCTTCTGCCCGGTTTTGTCGATGCCCATGTGCACTACCCGCAAACGGCCATCATCGCGAGCTGGGGCAAACGCCTCCGCGACTGGCTGGAGACCTATACATTCCCCGAAGAAGCACGGTTTGGCGACCCTGATTACGCGGCCCAAATTGCAGCGCAGTATCTGGATTTGGCTCTGGCCCATGGCACTACGACAGTGTCGAGTTTCTGCACCATCCACTCTGAGAGCGTATCGGCGCTCTTTGCCGCGGCGGATCGCCGGGGCATGCGGGTCGTGGGCGGCAAAACCTGCATGGATCGCAATGCCCCGGACTATTTGCGCGACACAGCGCAGTCAGCCTATGATGACAGCAAAGCCCTGATTGAGACATGGCACGGTCAGCGCCGCCTG
>CAKZYL010000345.1 GCA_937884705.1 uncultured Roseovarius sp.
GGCTGGATCGCGTGACTGAGTCTGCCTCTGTTGATGGTCTGTTTGTTGTGGCGTCTGACGGCGTTGAAGCCTTGGAATTTGAGGAGCATGACGATCATGACGACGAGCACAGCGATCATGACGATCATGAGGATGGTGAAGAGCATGCAGATCATGATGACGACCATGACCATGATCATGCGGAGGAAAAGCATGGGGATGATCATGCTGAGCACAAGGACGAGGATCACGCCCACGATGACGATCACGATGAGCATGAAGAACATGCCGGTCATGATGAGCATAAGGACGAAGATCACGCGGATCATGACGATCATGGTGATGATGACCACGCTGGTCACGATCACGGGTTTTTCGACCCACACGCATGGCAAAGCATCGACAATGCAATGATCTACGTAAACAACATCGCAGCCGGCTTGGCGCAAGCGGACCCAGACAATGCATCCGCCTACTTCACCAACCGCGCGGCATATGTGGAAGAGCTTGAAGCGCTTGAATTGGAAATCTCAACGTTAATGGCTGGATTGCCCGATGAGAAACGCACTGTTGTGACCTCGCATGATGCGTTTGGGTACTTTGCCGATGCATACGGTTTGGAATTTCTGGCGCCGCAAGGCTTGAGCACCGAAAGCGAAGCCTCTGCAGCTGACGTGGCCGAACTGATCACGCAGATCCGCGAAGATGGGATTTCGGCCGTATTTGTTGAGAGCATTACCGACGGTCGCCTGATGGAACAGATTGCGAGTGAAACAAGCGCCGTGGTCGGTGGGACGCTTTACTCCGATGCGCTCTCTCCCGAAGACGGACCCGCGGGGACATATCTCGATATGATGCGGCACAATTCTGCAACGATCTCTCAGGCGCTCGGCTCCTAAGCGCCAGGCCTCAGAATCTCCTGGTGCTGGCAGATCCGTCAGCACCAGTTTGTATCATTCCATAAATGATCTGCAGTCCTTCGAGCCATGCGGGCAGGATTGATCAGCGTTATGTTATAACATATGTCAAAATCGTCATCGTGACATCGAACAGATTTGCAACGGAACGCTTGAAGACATGAGGCCAGCACAGTTCGCGAACACTTCCCCGCATGGGCTCCTTGGTCGTCCTGCGTTCCAACACGCTATGGCGGATGATTAAAGCCATGCCTCATCGACCCGCCATCAAAAAAACCAAGGGACGTGCGAACCGTGGGACAACGTCTCTCAAGCGCAAAGCGCGCAGAGAGGACCCTATGCGCGAGTATGACGGTCTTCCCCAAGAATTACGCGCCTGGGTCGCCGCTGCAGACCTGCCCTGGCGGCCAAAATCCGTTCGGCGATCCTTTGAACGCGCGCTGGCAGAGACCGGCGACGTGCGCCAAGCCTTAGAAGAGCTTGATCGCCTGCAAGAGCGATTGATCGCCAAAGACGCCAAAAAAATCTGGGGAGAGGTTCACCCAAGCGTATCGGATGCTTAAACTGAGTAGGCTATGGACGATCGTACTTTCACCTGCTTGCCTCGAACGCCCGGCCTGCGCGCGGCCACATTCAGCGCGTTTCTGATTTCCGCAGCCCCTTTGGTTAACGCGCACCCTCATGTTTTCGTGGATGGGGGCATCGACTTTGTTTTTGCGGAAGATGGCGCCCTTCAGGCCGTAGAGCTTACATGGCTTTATGATGAATTTGAGACGCTCTACATGATCTCCCGGTATGGACTGAGCCTCAACTCAAAGGGCGAGTTGGGTGAAGAAGCCCGATTGAAACTGATCGAAGAACTGCGCGTTTTCCCGGAGGATTTTGACGGATCGGCGCATCTTTCGCTTGATGACGAGGCGGTTGAACTGGACTGGCCCAAGGATTTGGACGGACGTCTTTTGGACGGCCGGCTGCAAGTGACCTTCATGAGGGATTTGACAACACCGCTTTATGTCGAGGGCAAGGAGATCAAAGCAGCCTTTTACGAATCCACGTATTTCTTTGCTTTCAAAATCACCAACGCGCCGAAAATTCTGGGACATCCGGGTGCGTGCCAAACCGAGGTGATCCCGTTCTCGCCTGATCCTAATGATGCGTCGTTGTTTGCAAAACTCGCGTCATTGAGCAGAGAAGAGAAACCCGAAGATGAAAATGTCGGCGCACAGTTCGCGGATAGAATTTCTTTGCGCTGTGCCCCTTGAGTGAGTTTGCTCAAGCGTGGCGAAACAGATCGTTCTCTTCATCGTCGAATACACGGCCGTGGCGATAAGGCATTTGTCTTTTCCGTTGGCCTTGCGCTAAACCCCGTGGCGCATAACAAAAACAAAGACCAGGGACAGACATGTCAGACCGTCAATATGAACCAATGACCAAAGCCGAGGTGATCGCAGCCCAGCGCGCGTGGGCCAAATGCGTCACAGAACAAGACGTCGATCAGCTTCTTGACCTTTACGATTTCGGCAGCCCGGACGAACCTTTGCTTTTCAAACCGACACTTGCCGACGTGATCCGGCTCGATCGACAAGGTGCGAAATCCTATTTCGTGGGTGGGGATCCTGAGTTTCCGAACGACCATGGTTTCCTGAAAAACGGCTGGAAGAAGGTCGATTTCCAAAGCGCCGTAGGTCCGATCATCAAGGCGGGTGGCCTTGGTTACAAAGATATGGGTCACTACACGTTTGTGGATGGTGATGGGAACGCCACGCGCGCGGATTACACATTTGCCTATCACAAATTGGACGGCCGCGTGCTGATTTCGCTGCACCATTCTTCGCTGACCTGGTTCCCACCCGTCGAAGGATAGGTCTGACCTGATCTGCGTTTAGGTCAAAACTGGTCCGTCATCAGACCATGGTAGGCAAAAAGCGCGGCCAGCCCGCCGGTGTGCACGTAGCACACCCGGGTGCCTTGCGGGATCTTTCCATCCTCCACCAAAGCCGGGATCGCGGCGAAGGATTTGGCCGTGTAGACCGGATCGAGGAATACACCTTCCTGCTCTGCCACCATTTGCATGGACGCCTGAGAAACCTGTCCAATCTGGCCATATCCGGGGGCCAGGGCCCCATCCCAGATCACGATGTCTTTTGCCTGCACCTTCTCTGCACCGTCATAGAGCTCTGCCAGCCTTGTCATGATCCGGCCAATCCGCGCCTCTTGCAAACCCTTGTCACGTCGGACGCACGACCCAATAACCGTCGCCTGCGACCCTGCTCCGCGCAGGCCAGCCAGAAGCCCTGAATGCGTGGCGCCACTGCCGGACGCCACGACGAAGACGTCAAAATCGCCCTTCTCTTTCAGAATTTCATGGGCAGCATCGACATACCCCAAGGCCCCAAGCGGCGGATGTTCTTCCGACAAGGGAATGACGTAAGGCACACGCCCTTCGGCCTTCAAAGCCTCCGCTCGTTCATAGAGCGCTTTGTCTGCACCTGCCTCATCCTCGCCCTGAGGGTAGTGCAGGATCTCAGCGCCCAAGATTTGATTGAGAAACACATTGCCAGACGTCTGGTAAGTCTGGTCGTCAACACGCACCCGCTTTTCCAATTGCACGACCGCCTGCATGCCTAAGGATTTGGCCACAGCTGCAGCCAGACGGACAAAATTGGACTGAACAGCCCCAGTGATCAGGATGGTGTCGGCCCCCACGCTCTGCGCAGCGCCGAAATAGTATTCCAGTTGTCGTGACTTGTTGCCGCCAAAGGATGGCTCCGCCAGATCATCACGTTTGAACCACAGATCAATACCAAGGCTCTCTGACAACGCGAGCATCGGTGTTAGAGGGGTCGTCTGGTGCAAAACACTGTGTCTGGGAAAACCGTCCATGAGGGATGGTTCTACAGCGCCGCATGCCGTTCCGCCAGACGCCCAAGCTCTTGTCGGAACAGAAAAGTGAACACGCGATGTTTGGAGAAACGCCAAACCTATGGAATCATAATTTTGAAACATCAAAGGAGCCGTAGACCATGAGACACACCATTTTGGCCACAGCTTTGCTTGGCCTGGCTGGCGCAGCCCAAGCCGCCGAGGGCGAACGTGTTCAGATCACGGGCGAGATTATCGACACGTGGTGCTACTACTCTGGCGTGATGGGGCCACCTGAATCCACGACAGGCACCGCGCACCATACATGCGCGCTTTGGTGTTCCGCAGGCGGCATTCCTGTCGGCCTTTTGGGCGACGATGGTGAAGTTTACATGGTGCTCAAGATCGAAGGCGACGATGGGTCGGCCAGTGGTGACACGCAATTGCGGCTCGCCAGTCATGAGATCACTGCAGACGGAATGCTCTATCGTCGCGACGGGTTGAACTACTTGGTCGTCGAAGACGTCGTGGCCGACAACGGCATCGTCAATCAGACGCATGATGACTGGGGCGTGATACCGGGCTTCGCCATCCCGGATCCAGAAGGCTAAGGGGAACTGCTATGAGAAAATTGATTGCTTTGCTCGCCCTCGTCGCCACGCCCGTGGCAGCTCAAGACTTTTCGGAAAACTCCGAGGCGCGCCCTTGGAACCTGGTCGCAGAGGTTCCGGCACGCTTTGAGGCCACCGTCGTTGACCTCTTATGCGAATTGGCCGGTGACTGCCCCGCCAATTGCGGTGATGGGCGGCGTCAACTGGGCCTGTTGCGCAGTGCCGACGGTGTGTTGGTCTATCCCAACAAAAATTCGCAACCAGCCTTCACGGGCGCTGCTGTGGAGTTGCAGCCGTTTTGCGGGCAAGAGGTTGAAGTCGATGGGTTGATGATCACCGATCCAGAACTGAACGTTGATAATGTCTATCTGGTCCAAACCGTTCGCAAGGTGGGTGACACAGAATGGACCAAAGCCAATCAATGGACAAAAGCCTGGGCGAACAGCAACCCTGATGCAGAAGGCAAAGGGCCTTGGTTTCGCCGCGACCCACGCGTCAACGGGTTCATTGAAAAAGATGGGTATCTCGGACTGGGCCAAGAGGTGGATGACGCCTTCATTGCGGATTGGTTCTGATGCGTTTGCGAGCGTTGCTTGCCGGCCTGGCCCTAAGCTTGGCCGCATCAACAGCGGCTTTCGCGCATGGAGATGAAGACCACGGCGCGCCGCAACAACCCGCCAAACCTTTGGATCTGTCCGGCGCGGTGACACCGCTTCCATGGGATGTGGGCGGGCCCTTCACCCTGACCGATCACACCGGCGCCACGCGCAGCGAGGTTGATCCCGAAGGGCGTCATCAATTGCTGTTTTTCGGATATGCCGCGTGCCCTGGGATTTGCTCTGCGGCCCTGCCATTGATGGCCGAGACCACTGCCACTTTGGCGCAAAACGGCACAGAGGTGACGCCGATCCTGCTCACGATCGACCCCAAACTAGACACGTTGGAGACGATGGGCCCGGCGCTGGCCGAGCTATCCCCAAGCTTTGTCGGTCTGACGGGGGAACCGGAAGCTTTGGAAAAAGCATACTCTGCCTATCAAATCTCTTTCGAACAGTTGTTCGTAGATCCTGAGTACGGGCCGATTTATTCTCATGGGGCCCACATTTTTCTGCTGGATCCCAAAGGTAAGGTCCTCACGCTGCTGCCCCCGGTGCTTCCGGCGGATCAGGTCGTGGCAATCGTGAAGCGGTATACGGATGCGAAGCTGAATTAGATCGGGCTCATGCAAAGAGCGCTGCTTCCCACCTTTTGAGGATTGGCCGCGCAGATGTCACATCCGGTGTTTTTTCAATTCCCAACTCGGGAAAGAGTTTCAAGAGCTCTTGACGCGGACCCTCTTCTAAACTGCTTACGGCCAGAGGTCCTGGTAGAAAGCTTTCCGCCCAAAGCCCATCAGCGCAAACCACTTCATGACGGTCGAACATGAAATGAATGTAAGTCACGTTGTCAACGTCCTTGGCCCGCCTGACCGAGTGGTCATTCACCAAATGCCTTACCGCTGCCAGCCCTTCGCTGACCCCGAACAAGAGCTCCGTACGCCATCCCCGCAGAAGCACACGGTGCTGGGGGGACAAAAGCATATCGCGGTTGGGCTGGTCTGGGCCAAAGGCGTGCGCCAGCACGCGAATGGGCCGCATCGACGGGTCACGCCATAGTTGCCCCGCGTCCAAACTCACGTTGTTGATCCACACAATTGGCCGAAATCCATTGTCCAGTGTCAGAATCAGGTCGCCGGTCGACAGATCTTCTACGGCCCTTTGTCCCTCAGGCGTTGTGATCAAAGTGCCTGGCGTGAAACACGGGATAACCAGATCTTCTGCCGGAATTGATGGCTGACCGGAACTTCCAGGCCCCTCGAGGGACAGTGTCACCAGAAGCGGCTCACCCACCGGGGGCCAATCCTGAGGTGGGCCGACGAAGGCAAGGCCTTCTACCGTGGCGTAGGCAGGGCTGGAATTGCGGACGTTAAAGGCGATGGCCTGATAGACGTTGCCCTCTCCATCTTCGAGCTCAATGAAATACTCCGCCTCAACTCGGGTCCCGTCAGCATAGGTGACCCCATCAATCGTCTGCGCACCATCAAGACGCTGATTGCCGTCATTGTCATCGAAATCATCGTCTGAGCCACCATCGGTGATCTCAATCTCTAACCAATCATTGGTCTCGAGCGTGATCGTCTCGCCATCAAGATGCGAGCCGTCTCCTTGGGTGATGCCATCCAAAGTCACACCGCCGGAGACGGTGATGTTACTTTCCTCAAGGATCCAGACGGAATAGTCTGCCATGCCCCAACCAAATTGCCGCGATTTATGCGGCTTACCTGCTCTCTCGCGGTCCTTTTTGAACGCCGCGTTTATCCGTTTGGTTACCTTATTTTCAAATGGTTGACCATTGGTTTCAAGGACATCCGCCGTCACACGCCCTTTTGGCTTGCGAAGGGGCCACACCCTCCCTAAGAAGCCCCATGATTTTGACCGCTGCGGGCGCCCCCGCAGCCACAATGCAATGGATGAGGACGACATGCAGGTCACTGAGACGCTGAATGAAGGATTGAAACGCGGCTACAAGATTGTGGTCACAGCTGCTGAGCTTGATGAGAAAGTCATGGACAAGCTCAAAGAGGCTCAGCCCAACGTGGAACTCAAAGGTTTTCGCAAAGGCAAGGTTCCACTGCCGCTCTTGAAAAAGCAATTCGGCTCTCAGGTGCTTGGCGAGGCCATGCAAGAGTCCGTGGATGGTGCGATGTCATCGCATTTTGAATCCACCGGTGATCGCCCGGCCGGCGAACCCAAGATGGAAATGACCAACAAGGACTGGAAAGAAGGCGACGACGTGGAAGTCGACATGAGCTATGAGGCTCTGCCTGAAATCCCAGAGGTCACCTTCGATGACGTCAAGCTAGAACGTCTAGTTGCCAAGGCTGATGACGCAGCCGTTGATGAGGCCCTATCCAACCTGGCGGAAGGCGCGCAGAACTTTGTCGACCGCAAAAAAGGCACCAAGGCCAAGGACGGCGATCAAATCGTTATGGATTTCGTGGGACGCGTCGATGGTGAAGCCTTTGAAGGCGGCAGCGCCGAAGACTATCCGCTGGTGCTTGGTTCCAATAGCTTTATCCCAGGCTTCGAAGAACAACTCGTGGGCGTGAAAGCCGAAGAAGAAAAAATCGTCGAAGTCAGCTTCCCAGAAGAGTACCAGGCCGAGCACTTGGCCGGTAAGGCCGCTGAATTCACGTGCACAATCAAAGCGGTAAAAAAACCGGCACCCGCCGAGATCGATGATGAGCTGGCCCAAAAATTCGGGGCCGAAGATCTGGGTGCGTTGAAGGATCAGATCAAAGAGCGGCTTGAACAGGAATATGCCGGTGCGGCCCGTGCCGTTCTCAAGCGTAAACTCCTGGACGTGTTGGATGACAAAGTGAGCTTTGAGCTGCCGCCGTCGATGGTTGAGGTCGAGGCCAAATCCATTGCCCATCAACTGTGGCATGACGAAAACCCCGACGTGCAAGGCCACGATCATCCGGAAATCGAAACCACAGACGAACACAATAGGCTGGCTGAGCGCCGCGTGCGTCTTGGGCTTTTGCTTGCCGAAGTGGGCCAGCGCGCCAAGGTCGAGATTACCGACGCAGAGATGTCACAGGCGGTCATGGAGCAGGCCCGCGCCTATCCCGGCCAAGAACGCGAGTTCTTCGAGTTCGTTCAGAAAAACCCGCAAATGCAGCAACAACTGCGCGCACCGGTGTTCGAAGAAAAGGTGATCGACCACATTCTTGAAGAGGCCGCCGTGACGGACAAAGACGTCAAGAAAGCCGATTTGGAGAAAGCGGTTGAGGCGTTGGAAGAAGAGTAAAACTTCCCACTCTCAAGCACTTGGAAGGCCGCCATTATTGGGTGGCCTTTTTTGCTCTTATAGGCAGGTTTCGTCTTCGAAAGGTCAACCGAAGTCCGTTGTCTCGCTTGAACCGCACCATCCCTAGCTCTTTTTCACCCAGGCGAGAGAGCATTTTCCTGCTGTCCGCTTATCCCGAGTGTATCGGCTTGCTCTTGTTCACGATCTCCGCAAGATCCAAACCTTAGGTGCCGCCCGCGGCATTGGAAAAGCTCTCTTTGATCGTCTGTTGTGAGAGGTGTCCTGTGCGCGCTCCGGCGGTTTTGCGCGAAGATACATCGGTTCAGAACGATCGTTGTTGGTCGATCGCCCGATGCAATGTACCTTTCCCACTAACCCTTCATTGTTACGATGGATGCTGTGCGATGACCCCGACCCCTTACATCATATTCCAAGGCCAGTGCCGTGAGGCTATGACCGCCTATGCCGCCATTTTCGGCGGAGAGATCACCATGATGATGACCGGAGAAGACATGCCCGGAATGGACGTGGACGAGGACAAAAAGGACTGGATCATGCATTCGGAGCTCGCATTTGACGGCGGCGTGCTTATGGCGTCCGACGACATGATGGGCAGCAATCCGGCCATGGCAGGCTGTTCTGTGATGATGGAAATGGCCAGCGTTGACACCGCCAAAGAGGCGTATGATCAGCTGTCAAAGGATGGTCAGGTCATTATGCCTTTCGCACCAACACCTTGGAGTGAGGGCTTTGCCATGCTCACGGATCGTTTCGGCACATCCTGGATGATCAGCGGGCCCGCATCTATGGAGTGATCCGAAGCGCCACGCTGGCCTTTCTCGCGCAGGAAATCACTTCCCTTTGCTCTGGCCCAGGTCTGAAGGGCCATCTGCGCCAATCTACTGCAAGGCCATTGATTTCCGCCAATATTTGCGCCAGACCCAACGCGTTAATGATCAGGCCGAAACAGCCAACGCAGGACAGGACATTCATGAGCCGTATCGACGCCAAATTCGCAGATCTCAAAGCCTCGGGTAAAAAGGCGTTTGTGGCCTACATTATGGCCGGAGACCCCAATTTTGAAACCTCGCTTGAGCTGGTCAAAGGCCTGCCAAAGGCGGGCGTCGACATCATCGAGCTAGGCCTGCCATTCACCGACCCCATGGCTGATGGGCCGACGATCCAACTTGCCGGTCAGCGCGCGCTGGAGGCTGGCATGACGCTGGAACGCACGCTTGAGATGGCAGCCGAGTTCCGCAAGAACGACGACACGACACCCATCGTTCTGATGGGATACTACAACCCCATCTTCCATCGCGGTGTTGAAGCCTTTCTGGCGGATGCGAAGGCTGCAGGTGTCGACGGCCTGATTGTGGTCGATCTTCCCCCGGAAGAAGATGAGGAGCTGTGCATTCCGGCGCAGGAGGCGGGCTTGAATTTCATTCGTTTGGCAACGCCCACCACCGACGACAAGCGCCTGCCTAAGGTGCTGACCAATACCTCAGGCTTCGTCTACTACGTCTCCATTACAGGCATCACGGGGGCTGCGGCCGCCCAGGCGGGGGACGTGGGACCCGAAGTTGCACGTATCAAGGCCGCCAGCAACCTGCCTGTCGTCGTGGGTTTCGGCATTCGTACACCAGAGGCCAGCCGGGATATCGCATCTGTTGCCGATGGGGCCGTTGTCGGCTCTGCCATCGTGGCCAAAATGGGCGACGGAGAGCCACCCGCTGAGGTTCTTAAATTCGTGAAAGGGCTGGCTGACGGCGCGCACGC
>CAKZYL010000346.1 GCA_937884705.1 uncultured Roseovarius sp.
GGGTGTTCCAAAGCTGCATATTGGTGCTGTCGGTGGCGTAGCGGATGTTGAGCGGATCAAAGACCAGCAGGCCCGCGTAATCACGATCCTGGATGAAGCGGGTGAGCCGTTCCCAACGATAGCGCCGCATCGCCTGCAGATCCGGCAAGTGCAGGCCCGCAGCCTGCCATTCGGCAAAGGCCAGTCTGGTCGGGCCGATTTCCACACGGTTGGCATCATTGGGCGTGTTGTCCCCGATGACGGCGCCTTTGGTGGGATCAATTTTGCGGGTGTCGCGAAAATGGGTGTTCATGACAGGCCTCCCTGATCGTGTCAGTTTGAAGGCCGTTTGCGAACGTCACGCGCCCAAATGCGACGTGTTTTCAGCGAAACTATAGCGTATGCGTCATGAAATCATGATAGCGCGAAAGGGCATTTGCCGTTTGCAATGTGGGTGTGGAAGATCCATAAGGCAGCATACGCGCTACAGTTTGAGCATCAGAAAGTTGTCTGACCCGAGTGGAAACGCCTATGAGCGCTGTCCCTGCGTCGGCGCTTGGTTCCGAGAAGCGATACCTCATCTATGACACGAATTGGCGTCGAAACGGTCCGACACGATGCTGTATTATGGCAGTCAGGACGCCTTAATGCGCGACATCAACGAGTTCTACAAGGCAACGCTTGACGAGGATTTCGAGAGTGCCGTGGGGATTTGTGCGCATGACCGAAACGCACATGTCTGGCCTGAGATCATCCATGATTGCATTGATCGTTTCGACGACGCATGGCGCTTGGATCAGATCTCACTCGTTGAAGTTTCTGGCGCGTTTTGGACCACGCGCCGCGTTCTAGACCATATGCTGGCGCAGGGCGTGCCGGTGACAGGATCCATGCGGGACGCAGGGCGCATCATGCTGTGCGTGCCCCGTACGGACGAGCATTCCTTTGGCGCCCAACTGCTGGCGGATCAGCTGCGTCGGTCGGGCTACCACGTGGTCTTGTTCATCAATCGACCCAATGCGGAGATCTTTCATCATCTGCACAGCACGCATTTCGACGTTTTCGGGCTGTCCATCGGCTATGATCAGAGCCTTCTTGGATTGGCGGATGTCATTGCCGAGGCGCGCATCACAAGCAAAAACCCCGCGATCGCCGTGGCGCTCGGAGGCAGCTCTTTTGAAGGTGCCCCATCCGCTTACAGTTTTTTGAACGCCGACCTTGTATTGACCAACGGCCAGAACCCGTTGAATGGGATGCGCGATCTGATGGCACGGCAACAGGTGCCTGTGGAGAACCGAAATGTCTGAGCGCAATGTCGAAACCGATCTGAGCCTTTTTGTCCCGCCCGAACATGCGCAGGCGATTTTGGCTCAGTCTGCGGATGTGACGGTCTTGCTCAGTGAGGTCTTTCGGGTAGAGCGGGTGTTTTGTGCCTGGGATTTCGACACGCCAAGGATCGGTCAATGGACGGGTGAGCTCTTTAGCGACTGCGTGGCGCCGGACAGCCAAACCAAACTTCAGTACCTCTTTTGGAAGAACAGCGCGACGTCGGATAGTGAGGCGCGGTGGCGGCATCTGAACCTGTGCGTCGATGGCAAACCCGACCTGCCGCTTTTGCTGAAATATTTCAGTCTCGAAGACGAACACGGTGTCACACGGTTGCTTTGCGCACGGGATTTGAGGCCCTTATTGGGCATCCAGAAACGGTTTCAGCGCGAAGTTGACTTTCTGGGCAATGAGAAATCCAAGCTCGAACAGAAGCTCAGATTCCTTCAATAGTTTTTGGATTTAGCCCGCGCGGACGGCCTCGATCATGCGGTGCACATTGTCGGGATCTGCGTCAGGCGTGATCCCGTGGCCCAGATTGAAGATATGCGGCCCGGATTTGAACGCGTCCACGATGCGGCGGGTTTCGCGCACCAGATCATCACCCCCTGTGACCATGTGGGATGAGGCCAGATTGCCCTGAACACAGCCGCCCGCCTGCACATGCTCGGCGGCCCATTCGGGCGTGACGGAATCGTCAATCGCAACGCAATCGGCACCCGTGGCCTCATGAAACCCGATATAGCCATCGCCCGCTTCTCGGGGGAAGGCAATGACGGGCACATCAGGATGGCGGTCTTTGAGTGCTGCGATGATGCGTTTGGCGGGGCCCGTGGCGTAGCGATCAAAATCATCGCCCTTGAGCGAGCCTGCCCAGCTGTCGAAGAGTTTCACGACCTCGGCACCGGCGTCGATCTGCATCGAGAGGTAATCGATCGTGCCTTCGGTCAGCCGCTCCATAACCTGTTCGAAGAGATCCCGGTTTTCAGCTTTGAGCGCATGGGCCGGTCCCTGATCGGGGGTGCCGCGGCCGGCGATCATGTAGGTGGCCACTGTCCAGGGCGCCCCGGCAAAGCCAATGAGCGTGGTCTCATCAGGCAGATCGCGGGCAAGGTTCCGTACGGTCTGGTACACTGGCGCCAGCGTGTCATGAATGTCGGAGGCGGGCTTCAGCTTGTCAAAATCGGCCTGTTCCGTGATCGTAGAGAGGCGCGGCCCCTCGCCCGTGACAAACCACAGATCAGCGCCCAGCGCTTGGGGCAAAAGCAGGATATCGGCAAAGAGAATTGCGGCATCAAACCCGTAGCGCCGAATAGGTTGCAGCGTCACCTCGGTGGCCAGATCGCTGTTGTAGCACAGCGATAGAAAATCGCCTGCTTCTGCGCGCGTTGCGCGATATTCGGGCAGGTAGCGCCCGGCTTGCCGCATCATCCAGATCGGCGGCACGGCTTGTGTCTCACCTGCGAGCGCCTTGAGGATCGTCTTCTTTTCGGCCATTCGGATCTCCGTTCCCCTCTGTCGTCCCATGGGCACGTCAATTTGCCAAGTACGGGATACTTGTCAAGAAAAGTTTACACCGCTAAAGCTTGAGTATGAATAAGACGTTACCCGATCCTTCGCGCCCATTGCGGATTGGCACGCGAGGCTCGCCCCTGGCATTGGCCCAGGCCCATGAGACCCGCGACAGGCTTGCCGCTGCGTTTGACCTCCCCGAAGACGCTTTCGAAATACAGGTGATTAAGACCACCGGCGACCGTGTTCTGGACCGCCCGCTGAAAGAGATCGGCGGCAAAGGGCTTTTCACCCGCGAAATCGAGGATGCGATGCTGGCGCATGAGATCGATATTGCTG
>CAKZYL010000347.1 GCA_937884705.1 uncultured Roseovarius sp.
GCAAGCCTGATCAGCTTTCTGGCGGACAGCAGCAGCGCGTTGCCCTGGCGCGCGCTCTGGTCAAACGCCCGCGCCTTTTACTCTTGGATGAGCCGCTCGGCGCGTTGGACAAGAAACTGCGCAGTGAGATGCAGCTGGAACTCAAGCGCATTCAAAACGAATTTGGCATCACCTTCATCGTCGTAACCCATGACCAGGAAGAGGCACTGGTGATGGCCGATCGCATTGCCATCCTAAAGGACGGCGCGCTGCTGCAATGCGGCTCTCCGCAAGACATCTACGAACGCCCGGTCAATCGCTATGCGGCAGACTTCATCGGTGTGATGAATTTCCTGCCCGGCCACGTCTCAAACGGCCAGATCATTGGGATTACAGGAGAGCCAATCACGGCAACACTGCCAGAGACGATGGCGGACGGCGCGCAGGTTGTGGCGGCCGTCCGACCGGAACGCGTGCATCTGGACCCTGCATCCAGCGACAACACCTTGAAAGGGCGTGTGACAGCGATGGCCTATCACGGGCTTGATCTGCAACTCCACGTTGAGACGCCCGCATCGCCAGAACAGGTTATGGTCCGCCTGACAGCCGATGCCGCCGAAGCCCGACCGCTTTCCATAGGGGACACCATAAAACTTGGCTGGTCCGCCGAGAACACCCGCATCTTTGCGGCATGAGATCTGAGAGGAGAATGACATGACCCAGAAAACCTTTGCTTTCTTTCCGGAGGCCGCCTTTGGCCCGGCGCTGAATTCCGTCGGCATTGCTCAGGCTGTGGAACGCTTGGGCCACTAGGCGGTGTTTCTGTCTGATCCGGGGTTTGTGGAGGTTTACGAGGTGTATGGGTTTGAAGCCCATCCCGTGAACCTCTCCGAGCCGATGCCGCCAGAACAGATGGCCAAGTTCTGGGAGGATTTCATCAATGGCCACATCCCGAACTTTCGCAAAGCGCCGATTGATCAGCTTGATAACTACGTCAAGGAATGCTGGGAGGCGATCGTCGACAGCGCCAAATGGGCGGAAAAGGATCTGCCCGGCATTCTGGCCAAGATCAAACCGGATGTGATCTCGGTCGACAACGTCATTCTCTTCCCCGCGATCAAGCAGCACGGCGTGCCTTGGGTGCGGGTCATTTCCTGCTCTGAAAACGAGATCGAGGATGACGCGATCCCGCCGCACCTCTCTGGCATGGCCGCCGATGACACCGAAGGGCACGCGGCGTTCCGGGCGAAGTTCAATGAGGTGATCAAGCCCATCCACGACGATTTCAACGCGTTCCTGGCGACGACCGGCGAAGAGGCTTATCCGATCGGCCAGTTCTTTGAGGCCTCGCCCTACATGAACCTCCTGCTCTATCCCGAGCAGGTGAAGTACACGCGTTCAAAGCCGCTTGATCCGGCCCAGTTTCAGTATCTCGAAGGCTGCGTTCGCAAGGACGAGCCGTATGAGATCCCGACATTCAAAAAGAACAACGATGGTCCGCTCCTCTACGTTTCATTCGGCTCACTGGGCGCGGGCGACACCGAACTCTTGAAGCGTATCATCGCCCTCGTCGGCAAAAGCCGGTATCGGGCCTTAGTCAATGTCGGCGATTATGAGGGCGAATATGACGATATCCCCGACAACGTGATCATTCAGGGATGGTATCCGCAGCCTTCCGTCATCCCGCAAGTGGATGTCGTCATCCATCACGGCGGCAACAACTCCTTCACCGAGTGCCTCTATTTCGGCAAACCGGCGATCATCATGTCCTATGTCTGGGACGGGCATGACAACGGGATGCGCGTTCAGGAAACCGGCCATGGATTCCGGTCTGACCGCTATGAGTGGACCGATGAAGAGCTCACACAAAAGATCGAAGCTTGCCTCAACGACGCCGATATGGCCGAACGCCTCAAAGCGACGTCAGATCACATGCAGGCACAAAACGGCACCGAAAAAGCCGCCAAGCTGCTGGTCGATTTGGCGCAATGACCGGTCTGCCCATATCGGCTCCCTACATCCACGCATGCGCATGAAAGGACATGCCGCCATGAAAACACCTGTCATGCATAAGCCGCTGGAGATCACTGACACGGTCGATTGGGGGCCCGTGCCCACCATGCTGGAAGGCCAATCGCACACGTCCGGCAAACTCCTGCACAAAGGCCCGGACGGTCAGAGCGAATGCGGCCTCTGGATCTGCACGCCTGGCAAATGGGTCTGCCACGTCACGCGCGATGAGTTCTGCCACTTCATCGAAGGGCGCTGCACCTACCAGCACGAAAGCGGGGATGTCATCGAGATCACGCCCGACACGGCGGCGTTCTTTCCGCAGGATTGGAAAGGCGTCTGCACCGTGCATGAGACCGTCAAGAAGGTCTACATGATCCGCTAGGAGGGAGACGGAAATGCCGGATGCCATGACCGCGTGCTACTATCTTTCGCCCAGATTTGTGGCCGTCTCAGGTGACACCGCACCGGTGATCGCCCCTGCCACGCTGGTCCAGGTGGGCCAGCGCGCTGTGGTCTCGCCGGATGAGGCCGAGGTAGTGCTCGCCCAAGTCAATGCAGCCCAAAAAGCCTGGGCTGCGACGGATGCAAAAACGCGCGCGAAACATCTGCACGATTTGGCAAACCGCATCGAGGCCATGGACATGACGCGCTGCGCGACGCTCATGAGCCGCGAAATGGGAAAGCCCTACCCCGAAGCCATCGGAGAGGTGGCCAATTGCGCGCCTGTCTTCCGCTACTACGCTGAAATGGCGCGCGATGAGGCGGGCAAACTGGCAGGTACGACGCAAGCGGGCTCGCTGCAATATGCGCGCTATGAACCTTACGGCGTGTCCGCACACATCATGCCCTTCAATTTCCCCATCCTACTGATGTGTTGGACGGTGGCCGCGTCCCTAGCGGCGGGCAATTGCTGCGTCGTCAAACCTGCAGAGGCCACCACGCTCTCGACCCTCGAATTCATGCAGGTGTTTGATGGCCTGCCCGAAGGCCTCGTCGCGTGTCTCCCGGGGGACGCTGGCCTTGGCCAGGCCCTTGTGGAAAGCGAGCGCACGCACGCGATTGCGTTTACCGGCTCGGTCGCGGCCGGGCGCGCGGTGGCTGCTGCAGCGGGCGCGCGCATGAAACCTGCCGTGATTGAGGCGGGCGGCTCAGACCCGATGATCATCACCGATCACGCCCCACTCGAGGTCGCCGCTGCCGGGGCTGTCACCGGCGCGTTTCATCTCTCCGGACAGGTCTGCACCTCAACCGAACGGATGTATGTCACCGACGCCGTGCATGATGCCTTCGTCGCGGCCTTTGTTGCGGAAACTCGTCGGCTGCGCATCGGAAACGGGCTCGGCAAGACTGAAATCGGCCCGCTGGTCAGCAAGGCCGCGCGGGACAAGGTGGAACGGCTGGTGACGGATGCCGTTGCAAAGGGCGCCAAGGTCGCTTGCGGCGGCCAGGTGCCACCCGATCAAAACAGCGGCTGGTTTTATGAACCCACCATCTTGACCGACTGCCATCCCGATATGGACCTGCTCAACGAAGAGATCTTTGGCCCGGTCGTCGGCATCTGTCGTGTACCTGATTTTGACACGGCGTTGCGCATGGCCAATGACAGCTCCTTCGGGCTTGGCGCGTCGATCTTCACCACGGATCTCGCCGAGGCCCATGAGGCCG
>CAKZYL010000348.1 GCA_937884705.1 uncultured Roseovarius sp.
TGGCACCACGCGCTTTGGAGGCACTGTCGAGCCTGATCAATTTGGAGAGTGGCTTGGCCGGTTTTTGGACACGATGTCGAGGTGCGCACATGACAATGCAGGGTTTGTCGAAAAGTACACGGGCGATGGCATCATGTTGGTGTTTGGTGCTCCGTTTCCCGACATGACCGAAGCCGCCCGCCGCCTGTCGGCACAGCGCGCCGCACGCTGTGCACGCCAGATGCTAGACGGCGTCAGCCGGCTCAACAAAAGCGCGATGCACCCGTACCGCATCCGGGTCGGCATTCATTCAGGAGAGGTGCTCTGTGGAACATTTGGGCAAACCGGAAGCCGCCAGTACACGGTACTCGGTGATGCTGCGAATATTGCGTCCCGTATTGAAGAATTTGGTAAGAAACAGTCGAAATCCGGCACATCTCCCGGTATCGTTTGTATCAGTGAATTTACCGCGAACATGCTCAGCAATGATTTCGAAACCCGCGCATGCGGCCGCCTCCAGCACGATAGTGGGCATGAAGTATTTGAAATTTACGAGATAGTTTACGATGCGAAAAATCAGGAAACCTGACTGCGAGCCCATCCGATTTGGTCATGTCGCCATCGTGGTCTTGGGTCTATTCTTGGCGACCTTTGTCGTTTCGGCCCAACCCGCAATATCCGAAGAGGTTCCTAAGGACGCCGAAGACAAAGTCGTGTTTGTGCCGCCGCCTATTGGTGCGCCTGCAGATAGGATCACTGCCGGTACGCGGTCGGCGCAACCCTCATCGAACGCGCTGGCCTTTCTGTCCCCCAAGGCGGGTGGATACACAACAAACCCACAGCCGACGCTCTATTGGTTTTTGCCGCGCCCATACCGTGGCACGCTGAACTTGGTTGTTACAGAAGTGGCGACAGAGCCGCAGGTTGCCAATGGCACCATCACCGTGGATCTGTCGAAGGGGCTCTATGCGCTCAATTTCAGCCAGATGAACTTCAGTCTTCGATCTGGTCGGATCTACTTGGTGGCGCTGGATTTATCTGATGCCGAGCAAGGACCGTTGCAGAGCTCCACCTATGTTGAAGTGGTTGATCTCAATTTGGATGAGGAAAAGACCATTGCATCCTTTGCAAAACGTGTCCTTTGGTTTGATGCGGTTTATGCCGGCATGCGTACCGGTCACTCGGGACTGGCCACCGTGATTGATAAAGAAAAGATGCTCGAGCTTTTTAGCTCTGCGGGCGTGGCGATACCCTGGATTGAGTGACGAAGGTCGAGACTGAGGGGCGCATAGACGCCAAGATTTGTATTGGGGCTCCTCTTTGAGAGCCCTGATCAAGGATTTCCTTAGTGAGCCTTCCGGAACGACCGGGTTCATAGCATCGAGGCCCAAATGAGATCCAGCGTGCGTCAAGCTCACAATTGGAGGGCAAGGCCAAATTGCCGTACAGCGAATTGAAAACGCGGCAAGAGGTCTACGGCAACATCGTAAAAAAAGAAGAGCTCGACGCAGAAATATCTTCCCGATCGCCCAGTAGGGCATGCAACTCGTTCCAAAATCCGGCAATGTCAGTCTCTTGATCGAACTGCGACAACAACTGATCAAGCTCCGGAATTGCGCCGCCTGCCTCTATGGCGAGAATGGTATCAGCGCCAAATGGCGGAACCACCCGCATTGGGATCGCGAGGGAATTTGACGGGTCAGACTTTGGTGGATCCTGCAGACGGGCAAGTGGGAACATATGTGATATCTCAAGTGTAGACGACAGATGCACAAGCCAGACGAATTCCGTTTCGCGCCCGCTCACGTGAACGATAACGCGATCACCATCCAGGTAGTTTCCATTGCCCCCTTCGAAGAAAACCGTCAGCGGGTGCAGCCTGTCCACCCGATCCACTTCATCTATGAAACGCTGGCGGTTGACTATCCCTTGCACGTGGCGCTGTGCTTTGACATCATCGCTGGGAAGGCGCGTCAGGACATCCCCAATAGAGGACAGAACCACGTTGTTTTCACGGTCCACAATCAAGTCTGCGCTGGTCTGTGAGCCTGCAACAGATGCTCCGGTCACGCCGCTCAACAGCTCAGAGTCAGACCAGATGGAAGGCACGTCCAGATCGTCAAAGGCGCGCGCAAACGGGTTCTTTTCCGAGATTGGCTCGGGCGTCTGAA
>CAKZYL010000349.1 GCA_937884705.1 uncultured Roseovarius sp.
CGCAGGCCGCGCCTTGTGATCGGGCTTGATACGTCGAGCTCTCTGCGGCGAGAGACGCTCGACATGTTTGCGGCAGAGGCTTCGTCTGCAGTGCGCCGCTCGGGGGCGGAGGCGCATCTTCTGGGATTTGACACGGAGGTGCATTTCAGGGGGCGGATGTCCCATGCGGATGCCATGGGCGGGATATCGATGCGCAGCGGGGGCGGCACGGACTATGGAGATGCGCTGGAAGAGGCTGAGGCCCTTGCGCCCTCGATGATCATCATGCTGACGGATCTGGATGCGCCGACGGCGTTTCGGGTCTCAGTTCCAGTTTTATGGGCTGTGCCAGTCCAGCCCCGGATTGAACCCAAGTTTGGCGAGTTCTTGGTGATCGGCGATTTTGCGTGACGTCAGGGCCCTCTTAAAGGAATACGCCCGCCAGAGATGTTTCTGGCGGGCGTAATCGTTCACTGCTTGATGAACGCGGGTTTTAGATCGGGACGACCGTTGCCTGACCTTGGGCCACGGCGACCTCGACGATGGAACCGGCCACCGCGAGGTCCTGCAGGCCTACACCTGTGCCGTCGAAGATCGTGATCTCGTCATCCGAGGTGCGACCCGGATGGGTGCCGTTGATGACCGCGCCCAATTGCACGATATCCTCTTCCGCGATCAGACCTTGGCCAATCGCGTGCTGTGCCTCGCCGATGGAAATGGACTGTGCAATCTCGTCGGTGAAGACCGTCGCTTTGTCCATCAGATCGGCGGCGAGCTCCTGCTTGCCCTTCGTGTCAGTGCCCATGCAGGCGATATGCGTGCCGGGGCTGACGTGCTCAGAGAAGAGCGTCGCGTCAAAGGACGAGGTGAGCGAGATGATCGCATCCGCCGCTTGCATGCCCGCAAGGTCGACCGCCTCGTAAGTCACGCCGGCTTCCATCGCCACTTCGGCAATGTTGTGCAGCATATCAGGGTGGTAGTTCCAGCCGATGACCTTCTCAAAGGCGTGCGTCTCAAGCGCTGCGCGCAATTGGAACGCCGCCTGATGGCCTGCACCGATCATACCCAGCACCTTGGCGTCTTTGCGCACCAGATGCCGGATCGAGACCGAGGACGCCGCCGCGGTGCGCAGCGCTGTCAGAAGGTTGCCCCCCACCATGGCTTTCACTCGGCCCGTGTCCGGGTCAAAGAGGAACACGGTGGACTGGTGGTTGATCAGCCCGCGCCTGTCCAGATTGTGCGGCCAGTAGCCACCAGCCTTGAGGCCCAGCACACCGCCCGCGCGGTCAAAGCCGCCTTTGAAGCCGTAAAGCGCATCCTCATGCCCGATCGCCTCGCGCACGACGGGGAAGTTGTAGGCATCGCCCGCAGCCATGGCGGCAAAGACCTTCTCGACCGCGTCAAACGCCGCCTCGCGGGTCAGCATGTCGGCGATCATACCCTCTGGGACAATCGCCAGCTCGTGTTGGTTCATCGCTACGCCGTCCATCAGTAGGCCTTTCCGCGGGCCGAGACCGGCCAAAGGGCTTCAACTTAGCCGCCGCGCACGCCGACATACCAGTCATGAACGTTGCAGGTCGGGTCACAGTGGCCCGGCACCAGCTTCAACTTTTCGTTGACGTGGAGCACACCATCGGGGTCGGCCACAACCCCGTGCTCGTCGGAGCATTTGACGTATTCGACATCGGTGCGGCCGAAGATGAAGGGCAGACCACTGTCGACGGATTGAGTCTTGAGGCCCGCATCAACGATCGCCTTGTCGGCCTTCGCGTGGCTCATGACGGAGGTATAGAGGAACAGCGCGTTTTCCCACTCGCCCTGGTCGATGCGGTTGCCCTCTTTGTCGAGGATGCGGCCATAATCGGCGTCCATGAACGCGTAGGAGCCGCACTGAAGCTCGTTGTAAACACCTGAATTACTTTCGAAATAGTAGGATCCGGTGCCGCCACCGCCGACGATGTCGCAATCGAGACCTTCCGTGCGCAGCGTGTCGACTGCGTCTTTGACCATGGCCACGGCGATGGCGATTTTGGCTTCGCGATCTTCATAGCTGTCCATGTGCTGCATGGCGCCCTGATAGGCCTGGATGCCCGCGAATTTGAGGCCGTCGGCGCCATCAATCGCCTTGGCGATTTTCACGACGTCTGGCGTGGTTGTCACGCCGCAGCGGCCCGCGCCGCAATCGATCTCGACCAGACATTCAATTTGCG
Organism: uncultured Roseovarius sp.; assembly: GCA_937884705.1. Lineage (GTDB taxonomy): Bacteria > Pseudomonadota > Alphaproteobacteria > Rhodobacterales > Rhodobacteraceae > Roseovarius. Next base: position 2,190 of record CAKZYL010000349.1, read on the forward strand.
TGCCGTGCTTGGTGGCCGCAGCGGAGAGATCGGCCACATTGGTCACATCATCCACGCAGCAGATCGTGCGCGCGCCGAGCTT
>CAKZYL010000350.1 GCA_937884705.1 uncultured Roseovarius sp.
GGCGCGTAATCAAGGGTCTGCGGCCCGCCGCGCCTTCGTCAGGCCCCACCCTGGGCCTGCATAATTTGTAGTTGCAGGCTGCCGCTCGGATGTTTGGCGGGACCCGACGATAAAGTTTGGCCGTACAGAGGTCGGGATCGCCAGACCGGGGCCTGACGAAGGCGCTGCGCGGATGGTCTTAAAATGGCGATGGACGTCCCAAGGGCACAGGCCTATAACACCTTCCAAATGACACGTCTGATGATCATCATTCGAATTATATGCCCGGCGCTCTAACCCTTACGAGCCGCCGGGACAAGGCGTTTGGACATCCACGCCGACCCTGACATCCGAGACATAATGAACACGAAGGACGCCACCCATGGCTGCCGACACGCCTGAGTACAAAGACACGTTGAACCTGCCGCAAACGGATTTTCCAATGCGCGCGGGGTTGCCAAAACGTGAGCCAGAATGGCTCTCCCGTTGGAACGATATGGGTATCTACACGCGGTTGCGAGACAAGGCCGAGGGACGTGAGCCTTTCACGCTGCACGATGGTCCTCCCTATGCCAACGGGCATTTGCATATTGGCCACGCGCTTAACAAGATCCTCAAAGACATGGTTGTGCGCAGCCAGCAGATGATGGGCCGCGATGCCCGCTACATCCCCGGCTGGGATTGTCACGGTCTGCCGATCGAATGGAAGATCGAAGAACAGTACCGCAAGAAAGGTCGCAACAAAGACGAGGTCGACACCGTCGATTTCCGCCAGGAATGCCGCCGCTTTGCGGAAGGCTGGATCGATGTTCAACGGGATGAGTTCAAGCGGCTGGGCGTCACTGGACGGTGGTCCAAGCCCTATCTGACGATGGATTACCGATCCGAGCGGATCATCGCGGAAGAGTTCATGACCTTCCTGATGAACGGCACGCTTTATCAGGGGTCAAAGCCCGTGATGTGGTCGCCGGTGGAAAAGACCGCTCTGGCTGAGGCGGAGGTGGAGTATCACGACAGGCAGACCGATGCGATCTGGGTGCCATTCAACGTGGTCGCAGCAGGTATCGACGATCTCGCCGTAGCCAAGGTGATCATCTGGACGACGACCCCTTGGACGATCCCGCAAAATCGGGCGATCTGTTTTGGGCCCGAGATCTCTTATGGCCTCTACCAAGTGACCAGCACGCCGGACGAATGCTGGGCCGCGGTGGGCGACAGATATGTGATCGCGGATGCCTTGGCCGAGGACGCACTGGGTGCAATGCGCCTTGAGGGGGACATGTACACACGCGTGCGGGATGTGACGCCTGAGGAGCTCAGTGCTTTGACCTGTGCTCACCCCTTGCGCGGGGCAGAGGGCGCAGGCGGAGAATGGAACTATGACGTGCCGCTTCTGCCCGGTGGCCATGTGACGGACGATGCCGGCACCGGGTTTGTCCACACCGCGCCGTCCCATGGTGATGACGACTATCAGATCGGTCTTGCCCATGGCTTGCCGATGACGTTTAACATCCTTGATGACAGCTCCTATCGCGAAGATTTGCCGTTCTTCGGGGGGCGGAAAATCATCGAAACCAACGGAAAGCCGGGCAAGGCCAACCGTGTTGTGATCGAGAAACTGGTCGAAGTGGGCGGGCTGCTCGGACGTCGACGCCTGACGATCTCGGATGCGCATTCGTGGCGCTCCAAGGCCCCTGTGATCCGTCTCAACCGCCCACAATGGTTTGCCGCCATCGACCGCAAAGTCGGCGATGGGCAGGACACCTATGGCGAGACGATCCGCGACCGTGCACTTAAATCCATCGATGAGTTGGTGCAGTGGACGCCCAAGACCGGCCGCAACCGGCTCTATTCCATGATCGAGGTGCGTCCGGACTGGGTGCTCTCGCGCCAAAGGGCGTGGGGTGTGCCGCTCACATGCTTCAAGAAGGCGGGTGCAAAGCCAGACGATCCCGAATTCCTTTTGCGCGATGAGACAGTCAACGCGCGGATCGCGGATGCCTTTGAAGCGGAAGGGGCCGATGCGTGGTACCAGCCCGATGCGAAAGAGCGGTTCCTCGGCAATGACTACAACCCCGAGGAATGGGAGAAGGTCGACGATATTCTCGACGTCTGGTTCGACTCTGGCTCAACCCACGCCTTTGTTCTGCGCGATCGCGAGGATGGCAGTGAGGATGGTCTGGCCGATCTCTATCTTGAAGGCACGGACCAGCATCGTGGCTGGTTTCATTCGTCCATGTTGCAGGCCTGCGGAACCATCGGTCGCGCGCCTTATCGCGGCGTGCTGACCCACGGGTTCACGCTGGATGAAAAGGGCAACAAGATGTCCAAGTCCTTGGGCAACACGATCGTGCCCGAGGAAGTGGTGAAGCAATACGGCGCCGATATTCTGCGGCTCTGGGTGGCGCAGACCGATTACACCAATGACCAGCGGATCGGGCCGGAGATCCTGAAGGGCACCGCGGACAGCTATCGCCGGCTGCGCAACACGATGCGGTTCATGCTGGGCGGCCTTTCACACTTCACCGAAGCCGACCGCGTCGAT
>CAKZYL010000351.1 GCA_937884705.1 uncultured Roseovarius sp.
TCTCCGGATTTCGTGGGCGTCCCATTGGATCTCTGATCCTCAAAGGACGGACGCAAGCCGTGCAGTGTTTTGAGCCGGTTGATGCCCAAACACGATGCGACGAAGCGTTAAATGAGTATATGGCAGCTTACACGCTTCTTGAGGCCAACGACCCGAAGGCAAAACAGGCTTTCGCGACCCTAATGAGGGCGGATGCCGAAGATGGTTTGGCGGCCTTTCACCTCGCGCGAATTTTGCGCGGCCAAGGCGGTTGCGAGATTTTCCAGGGAAGCTGAGCCGTCGCCACAAGTGATGCCCTTCACGCAAATGCGCTAACGCGGTATTGCTGTCCAAAGTTGGAGCTGATCCTCGCGCGCGCACGTTTTTTTTTGCTTAGAACCGCAGCTCGTTGGGCGAAACCGTTAACTTCGCTCTGTTCTTTAATGCGAGGCTGTATCGGGAGACAGGTACATCACCTGATTGGCCAAATACCTTGCTTGGGGGACCGCTACAGCGGACCGCTCGACTTTGTTGAAGTTGTCAGTTTTGTCCGACAGAGCCTGCTCGCTCAACACAACGGCGGCATCCGGTCGCTGACTCAAAACCCACAATAAACCAAGGTCAACAAGCGTCACCCCAAGATTTAACCCATACATAAAAACCAGATAGCTGAGCGGCTCACCGTCGGACCAGTCGATCAGGTGTGCGCTCAAACCAAGGCAGTAGCCCAAGACCGTGAAGCAGACAAAAACAAGGCTCTTGCCATAGGGGCGCCCGGTGCAGATCATCGCAAAGATGGACCAGTACCAGCCAAGGGAAAAGCAGGCGAGCATCAAGGTTTCAAAGAGTTCAGAAATAGACATGGAACTGGTTCTTCTTTGCGCGGCAAAACGCTGAAACGTCATCTTCGGGTTGGTCTGAGGTTGGCTTGTGATACGGTGACGCTACGGCAGATAAGCTGGCTTTGATAGCAACGATATTGAACAGCCCCCTTCAGATTTTAAGGGCCGTCGCGGATGACAAATTGGGATGACTTTCGCTTTCTTCTGGCTGTCGAGCAGACCGGCTCGCTTTCTGCTGCGGCGCGGCATCTTCTTGTCAGTCAACCCACGGTCAGCCGACGCATCGCCGAGTTGGAGAAATCGCTCGGCGTGGTGTTGATCGAGCGATTGCCAGACGGGCATCGCCTTTCGACAAATGGTGTAAAGGTCTGCGAACGCGCCCGCGCGATCCAGCAGAAGGCCGAAGAGATTGCCGAGGCGGTGACCGATGACCGCGACCACAATCTGCAGCAAGTGGTGATCTCAGCCTCAGAGGGGGTGTCTGCGACCCTAATCACCCCCGCGGTGAAAGAGCTACAAAGTGCGCATCCGGGCATTGTCGTTGAGGTGATGATCTCAAATCGCCCGGTCGATTTGCGTCGGCAAGAGGCCGATATTGCCATTCGGCTCGGTGATCCGCGCGATGACATTCTGGTCGGGCGCAAGATCGGCGTGGTCGAATTTGGCCTGTTCGCACCCCAATCCATTGTCGACGCCCTGGGCACACCTGCAACCGAAGAAAACCTGTCGCACTATCCCTTTATCGAGTCGACCGGTGAAATTTCTCACCTGCCGCAAGCCAACTGGCTCCGGCAGGCCAGCCCGCCACGGATGCGCGCCTATGGCTCAAACTCAATCCTTAATCAGTTAGTGGCGTTCAACGCGGGGTTGGGTCTTCTGATGCTGCCGACCTATCTGACTTGGTCTCTACCCCATGCAGTGCGCATCCTGTCTGACACCTACACACGCTTCATTGACTTGCAGATGCTCTATCACGCTCCGGCGGTCGATAAGCCCGGCGTGCGTCAGGTGCTTGATTTTGTTGCCCATTCCGTGAGAGAGCGGCTGGCGAAGGGCGGTCAGGCGCGTTGAGGTTTCGCGTTGTAAAGAAACGGTAACGGTCCGGCAGTTCGTCATCCACTTTTGCGATTCCGCTAACCGTCCCATCCTTCGCAATCCCATGAACTTGAAAAACATGCTTGGCCAGGTCAACGCCTCCTGTAGTCACGTGCATTGGGAGGCGGCTCCTTTTCCAGAATTGATACACAACTGAACTAGGGCGCGTTGCCATGCCCGGGGGGGGGGCGCAGGAACTATCCACCAATGGACAAGCCAAGGTCCGGGATCGGTCGGTTGAACTCATGTTTCTCTAAGAACTGCTCCCAGTCTGGTCCAGCGGACGCAGGAAATTTCAGAACGCCGTCTTTCACCGCCATCCAACCCTTGGCATTTCAATGTTTTAACGCGGTGCAATCCAATTTTTGGGCACTATGGAATAAAACACACTGCATATGCGTCCTTAGGTCAGAGCTTGCGCTGCAGCGCCGTAGTCGCGGGCTCCTAGGGAGGAAAAATCACATGAAAGACAATCCATATCAATCACTGCGCGAGTTTTTTGCAGCCGACCCAGAAAAGGCCGATAAGGAATTCTTTGGCCGCGTCTCCAACCCGGACCGTCGCGGTTTTCTCAGAAACACCGGGCTTGCCACGATGGCGGCGATGGTGGGAACGTCAATCCCGTTCCACCCCAACATGCCTATGGGTTTCGTGCCGGCCGCCTTGGCCAACGAAGATATTTTGGTGGGCAAGGACGGGCTAACGCTTCTCAATGACAGACCTTTGAATGCCGAAACGCCGCCCGAGCTTCTCGATGACGCGATCACGCCCACCTCGCGGCACTTCATCCGCAACAATGGCATTCCGCCAGAGGATGTGGACCCAACCACCTGGACGCTGACGATCGATGGGTTTGTCGACACGCCGATGGAGATGACCATCGCCGACATGAAAGCGAATTTTGACGTCGTGACCATGGCGCTGACGCTGGAATGCGGCGGCAACGGGCGCAGCTTCTTCAACCCGCCCGCCAAGGGCAATCAGTGGACCTATGGCGCGGTGGCCTGTTCCGAATGGACCGGCGTGCGTTTGAAAGACGTGCTGGAAGCCGCGGGCGTGCAGGACAATGTGGTCTACACCGCGCATTATGGCGCCGATGAACATCTGTCGGGCGATCCGGAAAAACTGCCGATTTCGCGCGGCGTGCCGATTGCCAAGGCGTTGACGGACAATGTGCTCATTGCCTTTGAAATGAATGGGACAGAGCTTCACCCGATGAACGGCGCGCCGCTGCGTCTGGTCGTGCCGGGCTGGCCTGCATCTACAGCGCACAAATGGCTCAAGCGGATCGAGCTGCGTGACATTGTGCATGACGGGCCCAAGATGACAGGATCAGCCTACCGCGTGCCCAATCGCAAGGTGTCGCCGGGCGAAGATGTCGCGAAAGAGGACTTTGTGATCATCGAGCGGATGCCGGTGAAATCGCTGGTCACCTTCCCGGCCAATGGTGCAAGTATTGGCATGGAGACGGAAGTGCGCGGACATGCCTGGTCGGGTGATCGCGAGATTGCCAGCCTTGATGTGTCTTTTGATTTCGGTGCAACCTGGCAAAAAGCGGAGCTTGATGCCCCGGTGAATTCCGGCGCCTGGCAAAACTGGCGCACCAACATCACCTTCCCGCAGGCCGGGTACTATGAGGTGTGGGCGCGGGCCACGGACAGTGAGGGCGAAATGCAGCCCTTTGCCATTGACTGGAACCCCAAAGGCTACCTCAATAACACCATGCACCGCGTCGGCCTGCGCGTCAGCTGACCGAAAAACCCAAGTTCAGCCAAGCGGGCGGTTCCTATATGGGCCCGTCCGCACGCCAAATTCAGGGAGGAAACACCATTGCGCGCCACCACAGTCTTTACAGCGGTCTCACTCATCACAGTTGCAGGTTTTCTGTCGCTATCCATGCTGCATGTCAGCAGCTCAGCCATGGCGTCCACCTCGGATGCCGAGGAGGAAGAGGATTACAACGGCATCCTCGTCAATGAACCCGGGGCCGATATCACCTTCGCCTATTGTGCAGGGTGTCACTCCGAGCGGATCGTCGCCCAGCAAGGTCTGACTCGGGACGGCTGGGAAGAGTTGATCGAATGGATGGTGGAAGAGCAAGGCATGGGAGAGATTGAGGATCCAGACTACTCCGAGATCGTCGACTACCTTGCGGCGCATTACGGCGAGGATCGCCCAAACTTTCCGAATTGAGGTTTAGCCCACGCAGGGCGCGGCGTCTTGCGTGGCTTGTGTCATGGAGGCGTAGACCTGTGCTTTCGCCAGTTCATGGGTCAGGTGCTGCAAATACGTGGCAATCGCGTCAAACTTCTGAAGGTCCATGCCGGTGGCCACGATGGCGTGATGAACACCATCGGCGGTGGTCCAGGCGATTGCCTGTGCATCCAGTGCGGGCGGCAGCTTGAAGGCAGTTTCCACTTTGAAATAGGACAGCCTGCACCCGTTGACCCCCGCGTAATGCGCCAAATGCCCGTTCTCTATGGCTTGGGCCGCAACCGGTACAAGGTTGGCGCCGCTCAGATCATGCACGCCAAGCTCGCGGGCCATGGCAACGTTGCGTATATCTTCTGACGTAACGCTATAGCTTTGCGCTTCCATCGACTGATGCAGCTCAAGCAAAGTCGGGCCGCGACTTTGAGACGTCCAAAGTGCAAAGGCCATCACGGCAATCGCCGCCGCCATGGCCGCGAAGAGATAGCGCTGTTTGGCGGGCTTGGCCCTCTCGGTAACGGGCTTTTCGAGTTCGACAATCTTGGGGCGCAGCGCTTTCAAGCTCTGCGAGGCAGTTTCGATCTGCTCCAACGCCTTGGCCAGCGCGGGGTCCTGCTGCAGACGCATTTCAAAAGCGGCCCGTTCTTCTTCTGGAAGCTCGCCGTCATGGAATGCGTTCACCGCTTCCCAGTCACTTTCGTTGATGCTGCCCACGCTTACCAAACTCCTCAGTGCCAGCCTCTTCGTCTCCATCTTCGTCGGTGCCATCGACCAGCGCCAGTAACGCCGCCCGCGCACGGCTCACGCGGCTCATGACAGTGCCTCTCGGAACATCCAGAACCCAGGCCGCATCGGCATACTTAAACTCCAAGATATCAACAAGGTACAAAATTTCCCGCTTCTCCGCGGGGAGCTTTTCAAAGGCTAGCCGGATCAACACGTCCCGAGCGACATTGGTCTTGAGACTGGCTTCTCCCATAAGACGTTTCTCAGCCGCAGAATATTCCCTCCGCACCCGGCGTTTCCTGAGTTCGTCATAATGAAGGTTACGGACGATCCGAATGATCCAAGGACGCAACTCAACCAGTTTCACCGGTCTGCTGCCAGCCCGCAAAGCCCGCTCAATCGCGTCTTGCACAAGATCTTCCGCGTCTTGGTGATGCCCCTGACAGATTGTTAGGGCATAGGCTCGAAGTTCTGGCAGTAAATGCTCGATCTGGGTGAGTGACGCCATGTAAAGAGTTTGCCGCCAAATCTGTTGCAGGTCAAAAACTGTTTGCTGCACCAAATGCGCGACGTTGCTTTGCACCACAACACACCCGCGAAGACATCCTGACATAAAAGCATGTTCCAGGTGCGGGCGCGGTCGCTTCTTTCGGACCTAAAACTGGGTGATAACTCCGTAAGGGATCACTGTTGTGCTTGCGAATTCCAGGTCGCGGTCGGCAGAGTTTGGTAGGGCCGATTTGGTCAACATGAGCGATCCGGATGACACATCATCATTGAGATCCTTCAGCGGTTCATCCTTCTTCAACTTCTCATTAAGCGCCACCTTGGGATCGGGTTGTTGCCACGAACGGGACACAATTTCTCCCAAAATCTGTCTTGAACGCGAAGAGCGACCTTTCTGACCCAGCGACCAACACAATATGCGAGAGCCAATGCTGTCGAAGACCGCAGATACAGATGAAGACCTTCGGGCAGGCACTCAGCTTCTGCGCGGTCAGTATGACATCTACGGTCCTTTGGCCAAAGGCGGTTTTGGCATCACCTATCTGGCGCGGGACAGTCTTGATCGAAAGGTGGTGATCAAGGAATGCTTCCCCCATGCCTTCTGCATACGGATAGGATCGAACGTTGCGCCGGCCAAGCCGCATCTGGCACCTGAATTTGATCGGATTGTACGACAGTTCAAATCTGAGGCGCTGCGTCTGGCCGCTTTGACGCACCCGCGCATTGTCAGCGTGCATCAGGTGTTCGAGGAGAACGGCACAGCCTTTCTGGCGATGGAACACATCCAGGGCGATGACCTCTTCACGATTGTCGAAGATCAACCGGATCGATTGAATGCCACAATGATCAAAAGCCTGCTGATCGAGGCGCTTGACGCGGTTGAGTATATTCATCAGCAAGGTCTGCTGCACCGTGATCTGGCGCCCGATAACGTTCTTCTGAGCGCGGACGGCCACGTGACGTTGATCGATTTTGGCGCCGCCACGGAACTCTGTACTCCCGGTCACGAGGAGGATGGAAAACTCTTGCTCGTCAAAGACGGATACTCGCCTTACGAGTTTTACTGCGATGGTGCGCAAGATGCTTCGAGCGATCTTTATGCGCTGGCCGCCACATTCCATTACATGATCACTGGGTATTCGCCACCAGACAGCCACTCCAGGATGGCGACGATTGAGGCGGGTCAGCGAGACCCGTTTGTGCCTCTTACTGCGGATGCATGGGGCATCGATCAAGCGGTGCTCAGCTCGATAAATCTTGCTCTCTCAATGGATCGAGACACCCGCCCGGGGTCTGCTTCTGTATGGTTGGATCTGCTTGAGGGCACGCAAGCGGAGGCAGCCGCTCCTGTCGCGCCCGCAGCGGCGATGTGGTCAGATCCGATCATCGCAGACGAAATCGCGCAGCTGGTTTCAACCACGAACTCGGCATTGGCTGAGAGGCTCACAGAAAAGCGCAAAAAAGACGCCAAGCGCAAGGGCGCCAAAGGATCGCAGTCTGGGAACTCGACAAAGCCCAAGCAGCTTGTCGATCTCTTCGGCAATCCCATTCATGATCTTGAAGCGTTCATGCGCGATCAGAACGACACGCAAGATGCAACGCCTGATGAGACGCCCGATCCTCAGCCCGACGACCTGGAAGTTGAGGCGTCTCCCGCGCCAGAGGCGAGCGAGGACGAGGCACCCGAACATCAAACCATGTTGGGTAGCCTACTTGGTCGAATGCGACCTCGGAAAAGAACCATGCCATCCGCAATTCCCCAGAACTGAAGGAAAGAGACATGCGGTTCATTCGCGACATCATAAACGAAAAAAGAAGCCACTCTTCACCGGAGGCGCCCGAAGAAGACCACGATCGTTTTGCGGCGGAACCGGCGCTTGAGAATGAACCGGCTGATTGGGCTATGGAGGGTGAACCTCAAGCCGAGCCACGCCAGTCGTTGGATCAGGGACAGATCGATGAAAGCGTTTTGCGCAACATCTTCGCGCGCCAGGATGCCGTTGA
>CAKZYL010000352.1 GCA_937884705.1 uncultured Roseovarius sp.
CATGTTATCTTGGGCCACTCTGAACGCCGAGCTGACCATGATGAAAGCAGCGAGGACGTGCGGGAAAAGGCGCGCACGGCGATGGCTGCTGGCCTCACAGCCATCATTTGCGTGGGCGAGTCTGAAAAACAGCGCTTGGCGAAAAACACGCTCGACATTATTGGCGGGCAGCTTGCAATCTCGGTGCCAGATGCGAGCAAGGCTGCCAATATGGTCATCGCCTATGAGCCGGTGTGGGCCATCGGCACGGGGCGCACCGCCACGACCGCCGAAATAGATGAAGTGCATGATTTCATCCGCACGCGTCTCAAAGACCGGTTCGGGGAAGAGGGCGCGAACATGACGGTCCTCTACGGCGGGTCCGTGAAGCCCACCAATGCCGCCGAAATTTTCGCCACAAACAATGTAGACGGTGCGCTGGTCGGAGGGGCCAGCCTTAAGGCGCAGGATTTTGTCCCGATTGTTCGGGCTTTGGCTGAAGCTTGAAACAATATCAACCGCTTATGGGCGTTTTGCATCTAAATCAGATTGGCAGCATCGTGGTTGACTTGATCTCTTCCATCGAAAGCAGCGCAGTCACATTGTAGACTTTCACCTCTGAGATTAGCGCTTGGTAAAACACATCATAGGCACGCGCATTGGCAACCCGAACCTTGAGGATGTAGTCGATGTCACCAGCCAACCGGTGCGCTTCCTGCACTTCCGGTCGTTCATGCAAGGCCTTCAAAAACGACGCCTGCCAGGCCGCGTCATGCTCAGACGTTCGGATCAGTACGAAAAAACAGGCCTCAAATCCCAGCGCCTCGGCATCCAGCAGATAGGTCTGCTGTTTGATCACCCCGCCTTCGCGCATTTTGCGGATACGGTTCCAGACCGGCGTCTTGGAACTGCCCACCAGCTTGGCAATATCATCCAAAGACAGCCCGCCATCGCGCTGCAACTCGTTGAGGATTTTCCGATCAAGATCGTCCAGGCGGACTGACATTCTTGCTTTTCCTTTTTCTTGGAACAGTTCTTTCGAATTGTGGTGAAAGGAGAACTAATGTTCTTATTCACCGGACTATATGGTCATAAATTGGAAATATTTTCTATATTAGCCAGAGTCAATCGCTATTGGACAGGCAGCCGTGAAACATTTTCCCATCTTTGTCGCTCTGGAAGGGCGGCGCATCGTTCTGGCAGGTGGCGGCGAGGCCGCGCTTGCGAAGCTGCGGCTGATCCTGAAAACCGAAGCGGACGTGACGGTTTTCGCCGCAAGGGCCGACACTGAGATCCACGATTGGCACAAGGAGGGGCGTTTGACGCTCGTTCAGCGACCGCTGGCGCCGGGTGACGTGACAGGTGCCGTGTTGTTTTACGCCGCCGATGAGGATGCGCTTGAGGATGCGCGCACATCTGAGATCGCGCAGTCCGAGGGCGCGTTGGTGAATATTGTCGACAATCTGGCCGACAGCGCGTTCATCACGCCAGCCATTGTGGATCGCGACCCTGTCACGGTGGCCATTGGCACAGAGGGGGCGGCACCGGTTCTGGCGCGCGCGATCAAAGCGGATATTGAGGCCCGGTTGCCAGCAACGCTTGGCGTGCTGGCGCGGGTCGGCAAAGCCTTTCGGCACGCGGTTGAGGTTTTGCCCTTTGGACGGCCAAGGCGTGACTTTTGGCGTGAATACTACTTCCAGGCTGGTCCTCGTGCCATTGAAGAACAGGGCGAAGAGGGCATCAATATCGCCCTCGAAACCCTTCTGGAAAAACATAAAAATACGGACGCGCGCGAGGGGCATGTGGCCTTTGTTGGCGCAGGTCCCGGCGACCCCGAGCTGTTGACGCTGAAAGCGCGCAAGCTTTTGGATGAGGCCGATGTCGTGATCCATGATCGGCTGGTCAGTCCTGAAATACTCGAACTTGCGCGCCGCGAAGCAGTGTTGATCGACGCGGGCAAGAAGGGGTTTGGGCCGTCCACAGCGCAAAGCCAGATCAACGATATGATCGTGGAGCACGGTCTTGCCGGAGAGCAGGTGGTGCGGCTCAAGGGGGGCGATCCAACGCTCTTTGCCCGGCTGGATGAAGAGATCGCCGCGCTTGAGGGCGCGGGCGTGAGCTGGAACATTGTTCCGGGTATCACGGCGGCGTCTGCGGCGTCTGCGGCCATTGGTCAAAGCCTGACTGAGCGGGGCAGAAACTCTTCCGTGCGGTTTATGACGGGCCATGACATGAAGGGTTTTGCCGAGCATGACTGGCGTGAGCTGGCCAAACCGGGGGCTGTGGCGGGCGTTTACATGGGCAAACGGTCTGCCAGATTCGTCCAGGGACGGATGCTGATGTACGGTGCTGCGCGCGACGTGCCAATCACGGTGATTGAGAACGCGACGCGGCCTGATCAGCGTGTTGTGACCACGCGCCTCGATCGCTTTTCGCAGGACCTTGAGGATGCGCAGCTGACGGGTGCCGCGCTTACAATTATCGGTCTGAAGCCAAGAGCGGCGCAATCGCTTGTTTCGGAGGCAAAACAAGACGTTGTGGAGCTGGCCTAGACGTTTTCGCGCAGTTTGTTGTCTCTGGCCTGTCAAGTGACCTAGACACTCGCCCCAAGATTTGACTAGATGGTAAAAAGCACGCCCATGGCGACGGTCAGGGCCAGCCAGACACGTTCAAATCTTGGTGCCCTTATGACAGATACAAACGTCGCGCCCCCGTCCAAACCTGCGAAGGCAATGCCTGATGCGCAAACCGTGACGGAAGTGAAGCATTGGACGGATCGCCTGTTTTCCTTCCGCGTGACGCGCCCGGCCAGTTTGAGATTTCGCTCTGGCGAGTTCGTGATGATCGGTTTGATGCAAACCGATGAAAAGACAGGGCGTGAAAAGCCTTTGTTGCGCGCCTATTCCATTGCCAGCCCTGCTTGGGATGAAGAACTGGAGTTTTATTCGATTATCGTGCAGGATGGGCCGCTGACGTCCAGGCTGCAGCATATTAAGCCAGGCGATGATCTGATCATGCGACCCAAGCCCGTTGGCACTTTGGTTCATGATGCGCTGTTGCCGGGCAAACGCATTTGGTTTTTCGCCACAGGGACCGGGTTTGCGCCCTTTGCCTCGCTGTTACGCGATCCGCAGACCTATCACGACTATGATGAAGTGATTATCACCCATACCTGCCGCGAAGTGGGGGAGCTCGACTACGGTCGGGCATTGATAGACAGCATTCGCAAAGATGAGGTTTTGGAAGAGCTGATCGGGGAAGGGTTTCACGAAAAGCTGCGGTACTATCCGACGACAACGCGCGAAGAAAGCCCAAAGATGGGGCGGATCACGGACCTGATGCGCTCGGGCGAAGTGTTCCGTGACTTGGGCGTGGATCCGATCGTTCCGGAAACGGATCGCGCGATGGTGTGCGGGAATCTGGCGTTCAATCTTGAGATCAAAGATATGTTAGAGGAGTATGGCCTCAGGGAAGGGGCAAACTCCGATCCCAAAGAGTATGTTGTCGAGAAAGCATTTCTGGATTAACATCGCACGCTTTCCCTCGGAAAATAAAAAATTTTTCGGTATTTTTGAAAGCGTTGCGCAAGCAGCTTGCGATTTGCGGTACGTGCGCCCTAGAGGCTCTGCTCATCCGTCGTCATTCTGGCGCAAAACGAGTCAGTTGAAATGCGGGGTGCGTTGCCCCATTTCATTCATTACCAACGGAGAAAGCCAAGGTTGCCTGAGACAGGGGCCAGAGCTTTCTTGCCAATAATAAGGATATGAGCATGCAAGATCCTCTCAACTCATCCTACCCCGTTCTGCCGTTGCGCGACATTGTGGTGTTTCCTCATATGATCGTGCCGCTTTTCGTCGGCCGGGACAAATCAGTTCGCGCCCTGGAAGAGGTGATGCAGGACGACAAACAGATCCTGCTGTCGAGCCAAATCGATCCGGGCGAAGATGATCCGTCAAATGACGGCATTTACCGGACGGGCGTTCTGGCCAATGTTCTGCAATTGCTGAAGCTGCCTGATGGAACGGTGAAAGTTCTGGTCGAGGGTGTGAGCCGGGTAAAGATCATCGAATATTTCGAAAACGCCGACTTCTTTGAAGCGCGTGCCGAATACCTTTCCGAAATGCCGGGGGATGCCGCCACCATTGAGGCGCTTTTGCGCACCGTGACGGATGAATTTGCCCGTTACGCCAAGGTAAAGAAGAACATTCCAGAAGAGGCGCTTGCCGCCGTTTCTGAAAGTGATGACCCTGCGAAACTGGCGGATCTGGTATCGGGCCATTTGGGCATCGAAGTGGCACAAAAGCAGGAGCTTTTGGAGACGCTGTCTGTCAGTGAGCGTCTGGAGAAGGTCTATGGCTTGATGCAGGGCGAGATGTCGGTGCTGCAGGTCGAGAAAAAGATCAAAACCCGCGTCAAATCCCAGATGGAGCGCACGCAGCGCGAATACTATCTGAATGAGCAGATGAAGGCCATTCAGAAGGAGCTGGGTGACGGCGAAGAGGGCGAAGGGGAAGTTGCCGAGCTTGAGCAGAAAATCGATGAGACCAAGCTCAGCAAGGAAGCGCGTGAAAAGGCCGATGCGGAGCTTAAAAAGCTCAAAAACATGAGCCCGATGAGCGCGGAAGCCACAGTTGTGCGCAATTACCTGGATTGGATGCTGTCCATTCCATGGGGCACCAAGAGCCGCGTGAAGAAGGATCTCAACAAGGCTCAGACCGTTTTGGACGACGATCACTACGGCCTCGAAAAGGTGAAAGAGCGGATCGTCGAGTATCTCGCGGTTCAGCAGCGCTCAAAGAAACTGAAGGGCCCGATCATGTGTTTGGTCGGTCCTCCCGGCGTGGGCAAAACCTCTCTTGGGAAATCCGTGGCGCGTGCCACCGGTCGCGAATTCATCCGTATTTCGCTGGGTGGTGTGCGCGATGAAAGCGAAATCCGCGGCCACCGGCGGACCTATATCGGCTCGATGCCGGGCAAGATCATCCAGGCGCTGAAAAAGGCGAAGACGACCAACCCGCTGATCCTGCTCGATGAGATCGACAAGATGGGGCAGGATTTCCGGGGCG
>CAKZYL010000353.1 GCA_937884705.1 uncultured Roseovarius sp.
ATCTGAAAGGTCACGCGCTTCATAGTCATCCACAAAAAGCACCGTTTCAGTGGGCTCTGAAGGTGGGTCACTTTGAAGGCTTACAGAAATTCGCGTTAGCGCGGCGCTTAAAGATGCTGCGTCAGTGGCATCAAAAAACTCACCACGGCCGTTCTCAGCAATGCACTGCAGGCTTTTTCGGTCTTCCGCATCCAGATCGTAACCAATGGTGTGGATGGTCAGTGCCGTGTTGTCTTTTGCAAGAAGCCCCGCCAGTTCGCAAGGGTCGCCTCCGCAGGTTTCCTGGCCGTCGGTAAGAAGAACAAGGGTTGAAGGACTGCCATCCTTTGGATCCAGCCAATTTGCACTTTGCCGCAAAGCTTCGGTGATTGGTGTCTGACCCTTGGGAACAAGGTCGCTCAATGCACCGCGCAAGTCATTAGTATCGGAATCACCAAGTGCTTGAAGAAGCCCAATGTCGTCGCAGCGTCCAAGCTGCCGATTGTGTTGATGCCCATAAGCCACCAGTCCAATTCGGACGTTTTCAGATAGGTCCGCAGCCGTTTCCGTTAAGAGCCGTCGCGCAATATCGAATTTCGTTTCGCCGTCAATACGGCCCCACATGGAATTTGATGCATCGATGACAAACATCACGTCATTGGTTGGGTTTTCGTCCTGGGCAAGAACGGAACCGGCCATCAGCCAGACGGCACTTGCCAACAAGGTTTGCGCAAACGGTTTTGCGATCGCGGGTCCAAACACACTCTTGGACATATTGGTCGCCTCACTTACGTTTTCTCGCCGTGCATCAAGGCTATGACAAGTCTGAGATTTGCTGCTTCAATGCAATTGGGGGAAATCCCCCAATAGTCTACCAGTGAGAAGCCTAGCACCGCATTGTAGGGTCGCGGTGTCATGAAGCCTTGGAAACCAAAATGATAGAGCCTTCTCAGGCCTAGGCTCAAAGCAGACATCTATCGTAAGCTCAAAGCCCCTAAGTTACAGCGCACAAAGTAGACGTTCGCAAATGTTGGGACAAACCCAGGTTCAACAGGCCCTACGTGCTGGAAAAGCAAGATCACGCGACGCATCGCAAAAACTCATGTATTTCACATGTTTTTCCCAGATCGTCCTCAAGCGCGACGCACGTCATGGCGTTAGGTCTGTCTTCACGAACTGAAACGCGGTGTTTCGGTGCAAAAGCAAAGTGAAGGACAAACACATGCCTTTGGTAGATATTCAAGTTATCGACGGAGTCTTCAACGAGGACGAAAAGAAAGAAATGATCGAAAAAGTCACCAACACGATGGTCGAAATCGAAGGTGAATCGCTACGTTCCGTGACATGGGTCCGGGTGATTGATGTGCCCGGAGGTCAATGGGGCATCGGGGGGCAACCGCTTGGTGCCGCCGACGTGAAAGCGCTGCAAAACGCGGCCGCGTAACGCGATCCGTGATAATTCAGGGCGGAGGGCGTTTTATCGCCTGTCCGTCCTGTGCCCTTTTTTGCTGAGAGACCGCTACCTTAAGGTGTTTCTTCGCCGGTTACTTCGGTCTCAAATCTGTGGAGTCAGACCGTTGAAAGACATCTGCTGTGGACAGGCGTCCGATGTTGCACTTGATCTGCCGGTGAAAGCCGCCTGCGAAAGCGCGTGGCGCGAATGGGTTGAGGTTCGAGGCGCTGTTCAAGCGCTTCCTCCCAGGATTGGACAATTCGGTTGGATGCGCTGTGATGATCCCAGTGCCGTCGCCGATCTTAAACATCTCGTTGTAAATCGCGGGCGGCCGCTTTTGCTTTTGCAAAAGCATACCGTCACACTGCCCCGTAACGGCATAAGATTTATGTCAACGCCCGCCGTTCAAATGGTGATGCAAACGCGCCCCGACGTGCCCGATATGGATGGGATCAGCACTTTGCAATCGCATGACGCCGAAGAGATGCTGCAATTGGCGAAGATTTGCAAACCCGGCCCCTTTGAAATCGGAACCCATCTGTTGGGAACGTTTTTGGGATTGCGCGAGCGGGGTAAACTGGTCGCTATGGCAGGGCAACGCATGCGGTTTTCAGGCTGGGTCGAGATCAGAGGCGTGTGTGTGCATCCAGAGCTTCGGGGGGGTGGAAGAGGTTCCGGGCTGATGCGCGCTATGGTTCATCTTATCCTAGCGGGAGGGGCTAAACCTTTCTTGCATACCTACCGGGAAAACCATCAAGCGATTTCATTGTACGAAAGACTGGGGTTCACGATCAGGGCGGACATGCAGATGATATCGATTGATGTTGCAGATGAAGCCACATCGTGACGGCAGGCGTTAAACCAGCCTTCTAGTGGTGCCCACCCGTGACGACATGCTTTGTCTATTCTGAACGCGAGGTTAGGATCACGCTATGAAGTGGCAGATTGCAGATTTTACGCTCGATACGGATGCGACAGAACTCGCGTCTCCTGACGGGCCGATCCACATCGAAAGACAGCCCTACCGCGCGCTCGTGTATCTGCTGGAAAATGCACACCGTGTTGTATCCAGAGACGAACTGATCGAGGCGGTTTGGAGCGGTCGGTTCGTCAGTGATGCCGCCGTTTCGACAGTGATCAAGCAGATGCGCAAAGCATTGGGCGATACTGGCAACGAACAGGCCTTCGTGCGCACTGTTCACGGTCAGGGTTTTCGTTTCGTGGGTGAGGCACGTCAGGTCTTGCCCGCTCAGATTGAAGCCGACTGCCGAGATCACGAAGACCCGCTACAATCTGCGACCGGGACCGGCCGGCCCTCCATCGCCGTGCTGCAATTCACAGAAATCGGTGAGGCCAAGACAATGGCCAGCATGGCAACCGCTTTGCCCGCAGAGATTATTTCGAGCCTGTCTCGACTTCACTGGTTGCATATTATCTCACGTGGCTCGTCATTTCAGTTCGATCCGACCTCTGCAATGCCGGACAAAATCGGCGCGCAGTTAGGTGTCCGTTACCTTGTCACTGGTTTTGTGGAGCAATTGCAAAACGAGCTGAAAGTTCATGTGGAATTGCTGTCAACTTGCGACGGGACATTGATTTGGTCGGATATGTATTCGATCGGGCATTCGGAAATTGAGCTTGGCCGCAATGCCATTGTGTCTTCCATAGTCTCTGCTCTGGACCTAGAAATTCCGCGCCATGAGGCGGATGCGACCCGCGAGCTGTCTGACGAGCAGTTCGATGCCTGGTCTCATTACCATCTTGGTCTGGCGCATGTGTTTCGCTTTGATCACCAGAACAATCATGTTGCGTCAGAACATTTCGATGCGGCCTTGGCGCTTGATCCGGAGTTTTCCCGCGCGCATTCGGGTAAGTCCTTTGTGCATTGGCAAAGCGCCTTCATGCGGTTTGGATCGGGCCGTAACGGGTTCATCCGTGCGGCGGCAAGATCGGCGGAAACAGCGTTGCAGTTGGATCCAAATGATCCGTTTGCTGCGTTTAATCTGGGTCGGGCTCAGTGGCTTGAGGGAAATATTGAGGCCGGTCTGAACTGGATTGATCGTGCGTTGAAGATCAATCCAAACTCTGCACAGTCACACTATAACAGGGGTCTTTTGAAGGCCCTCGATGGTGCATCATTTGAGGCCGTCTCCGCATCCAGTATTGCCTTGTCACTCAGCCCTCTCGATCCGCTGGGCTACGCAATGCTCAGCACACAATCTATGGCCGCTTTGCAGCAAGAAGATTTTGCATCCGCCGCTGCGCTGGCCTGTCGTGCTGTTCAGTCCCCAAGTGCGCATTTCTACATCCGAATGATTGCAGCCGCAGCCAATGAGCTGAACGGCGATCGTCGCCGCGCATCGTCCCTTCTTGCGGAGGCTTTGTTTCAACGCCCAGAATTGTCACAAGACCTATTCTTCCAAGCCTTCCCGTTCGCGCATGAACCGGACCGAAAAAGACTGCGCCAGGCTTTTGATGCTTTGGGACTAAACTAGTTTTAACTTCCGCCTATCTTCCGACAAAGCTTCATCGCTGGATCCACATGAACCAGACCCGCCACCGAACACTTCAATTACGGCCCAAAGT
>CAKZYL010000354.1 GCA_937884705.1 uncultured Roseovarius sp.
TGGCGAGCGTCGCATAGCCCGCCGCCAGATGCAGAGGCGAGGACGACAGCCCGTGGCCATAGGAGATTGTCATCAGCGACAGCTCTGACCATTTCTTGGGCTGCAACGGCACGGCATTGGGGGCCTCAATCACCTCAAGTGCCGTGGGCTTTAGAAAACCCAACTTGCCCAGGAACTCCCGCTGTCTTGGCACCCCGATCATCTGCGCAATCCGTGCTGTGCCGATGTTGGAGGACTTTACGACCACCTCGCTGACCGACAGCTCAGGGCCATAATTGCGGAAATCGCGGATCCGAAACTTGCCCCAGCGCAACGGCCCTTTGGTGTCGATCAGCGTGGAGGGATTGACCAGACCAAGATCGAGGGCTTGCGCCACGGTGAAAATCTTGAACGTGGATCCAAGCTCATAGAGTCCCTGCACCGCGCGGTTGAAAATCGGGCTGTCAGACGGCAAGCCGCGCGCCGGCGGCAGCGGGCGATCGTTTGGATCAAAGTCCGGCAGCGAGGCCATGGCGATCAGCTCGCCGGTTTCCACATCCATCAGCACGGCCGCCGCGCCGCGCGCATTCATGACGGTCATACCCCCGTGCAAAACACGCTCCACCGCGGCCTGCACCGACAAATCAATCGAGAGCATCAGCGGCTCATGACCCCGCGCAGGATCCCGCAGCCGCGCGTCAAATTCCTTTTCCACCCCGGCCACGCCAATGATCTCGGCCGAATTCACGCCTTCCTCGCCAAAACTGGCCCCGCCGAGGATATGCGCGGCAATCGCCCCGTTGGGATAAAGCCGCATGTCACGCGGCCCAAAAAGCAGACCAGGCTCGCCGATATCATGTACCGCCTGCTTTTGTTCCGGACTGATTTTTTTCTTCACCCACAAGAACTTACGCTTGCCCGTGAAATCCTTTAGCAGACGGCTGCGATCCAGATCCGGGAAGATCTTGACCAACGCATCCGCCGTCGCTTCAGGCTCAATCATCTGTTGCGGCTGAGCATAGAGCGAATGGGTCTGGAAATTCGTCGCCAAAAGCCTGCCGCGACGATCCACAATATCGGCCCGCTGCGCGAGGATCTGCACTCCGGCCACGCCGGCGCGCGGCTCAACCGGCTCCGAATTGGCCAACGTGCCCATCCGCGCGCCGATGGTGGCGAAAGCAAATACAAAGAAAAGCCCCAGCACAACCAGGCGCCCTTCGGCTCGTTTGCGGGTTTTGTCGCGCATTTCTGCATGCCGCGCCCGGATGTTTTCGCGCTCAATCTTGTCGGGATTTTCGCCCATGTCGCGGGCTCGCAGGATACGCGCCAGAGGGCGCAAGGGGGTCCGGATCATGGGAAATGCCCCCCTTCGCTGAGATACTCAATGACATCAATCGGGTCTTCGATGATCAGAATGTCTTCCACCGGCATGGCCACTTCTCTCACGCGGCCAAACTGATGCGGGCGCAATTCCAAAAGACCCAGGGTATCAAAGTTGATCTCGGCCAGATCCCGCAGCCGGTCGGGACGGTTCAGATAGGCCCACTCTGCGCGCAGCATCCGCAGCCTTTCGCGGGCATCCGAGATCTCTTGTTGCAACGCTTCAGCCCGTGCCTGGGCTTCCTGGGTTTTGTAGTTTTCATTGTAGGCCCAAAACGCCATGGCGATGACGACGGCAACCGTTAAAGCATAAAAAAACGAACGCATCAGTAAGCTCTCTTGGGGTCTGGCATGCCCAGCGCGCGGGGGTCCGCGGCCTCCGGCATGGCATCAGTACGAACAGCGAGGCGCAGCTTGGCCGACCGCGCCCTCGGGTTTGCGGCGATCTCGTCTGCATCCGGTGCCATCGCCTTGCGGGATTTCAGGGTAAACTGCGGTGTGCGTGCCGCCTCTTGCGGTGCATGACGGCTGCCACCGCCACCTGCATCGGCTTTCACCTGCAAGAACCGCTTCACAATCCGGTCTTCGACCGAATGAAAGGTGACAACCGCCAGCTGGCCACCCGGCCTCAGCACGCGCTCTGCGGCCTCAAGCCCGTCCACCAGTTCGGCATATTCTTCATTCACCGCAATGCGCAGCGCCTGGAAGCTGCGCGTCGCCGGATGCGCCTGCCCCGGCTTGGCACGCGGCAGGCAGGCGCAAATCACATTGGCCAGCTCAAGCGTCGTCTCCAAGGGGCGCGCCTTGACGATGGCCCGGGCAATCCGGCGGCTTGCGCGTTCTTCACCGTAAAGAAACAAGATGTCGGCCAATACGGCCTCATCGGCCTCATTCACAATATCCGCCGCAGACCGCCCCGCCTGGCCCATGCGCATGTCCAGCGGGCCATCTTTTTGAAATGAGAACCCACGCTCTGCCTGATCGAGCTGCATGGACGACACGCCAAGATCGAGGACAACACCGTCAGCCTCTTCAACATGGTGATCCATTTCGGAAAACCGGGCCTGAACGACCTCCAGGGCGTCGCCATAGGGCGCACCCCAATCCTCAGCTAACTCTATCGCCAGCGGATCGCGGTCAATTGCAATGACCCGTGCCGCACCAGCCTCTAGCAAACCGCGCGTATACCCGCCCGCGCCCAGCGTGCCGTCAATCCACACACCCGTCACCGGGGCAACCGCCTCCAGGATTGAGCGCAAGAGAACAGGAATATGAGGAACGGTGTGATCGGAAGCAGCGGCAGCAGCAGACATCCGTCAACCCTCCGCCATCTGACCGGGAGGCCCGTCAAGGAACACAAGCGGATCCACATCATCGGGCAACTCATCGAGCCACGCCTCGGTGCGGGCCTCTTCTTCGGCGCCATAGGTTTCAGGCTTCCAGATCTGGAAGGTGTCACCGGCGGCAAGAAACAGCGCCTCTCCGGGGACCGTCAGACCAATCTTCTCTCGCAGTTTGAGCGGCAGAACCAGACGACCGGTCTCATCCACATTGGTGTGCACGGATTGCGCAGAGAAGAGACGCGCCAGAATAGACCGCTCCTTGGATCCGCGCGGCAACGCTTCAATCTTCTCATCCACCTCTTCGATGGCTTTGACCGTATAGCATTCAAGATATTTGCGACGATGGTCGCCATAGACGATCACGAGTTCCGGGTTCAGACCATCGGTCCAGCCTGGATCATTGGCCTCCAGCACACGGCGAAAATGGGCCGGGATAGACACCCGCCCCTTTGCATCCACCTTGTGGAGCCCTTCACCTCTGAACCTGCGAACCACTGTCCTCTGGCCCTCACGCCCCCCAAAATCGTTCCGGTCGAAATTGACCCTTTAGAAACGAAACGGCGGATTGAACTGCTGCCACTGTCCAATCCGCCGCCCTCGTCCCGCTATGCGGGTGTCCAGCTGCGCGCGCCACCTGGGGGGATGTCTGCTCGCCCGCGCGCCGGA
>CAKZYL010000355.1 GCA_937884705.1 uncultured Roseovarius sp.
TGAGACCAACAACATGCCGATCATGACAACCCTGCAGCACTGGGATCACGGCTTCAAATCGCCTTTCAAATCAGAGATCTACTATGTGAACACGACGCGGTTCAACGATCTCAAATGGGGCACGAAAAACCCTGTGATGCTGCGCGACCCAGAGTTCGGGCCAACGCGGATCCGCGCCTTCGGCACTTATTCCACCCGCGTCGTGGAGCCCGCACGGTTTTTGACTGAGATTGTCGGCACGGACGGCGAATTCACGATGGATGAGATCAGCTTTCAGGTGCGCAACATCATCGTGCAGTCATTTTCGCGCATCATCGCAGGCTCTGGTATTCCAGTGCTTGATATGGCCGCCAACACGGCCGATCTGGGCAAGCTGATCGCGGCCGAGATCTCTGGCGTGGTTGCGGAATACGGGCTCGCGATCCCAGAGTTTTACATAGAAAACATATCCTTGCCGCCCGCTGTTGAAGAGGCCTTGGACAAGCGCACCTCCATGGGGCTCGCCGGGGATCTGGGCAAATTCACCCAGTATTCAGCCGCCGAAGCGATGACGGCCGCGGCCAAAACACCCGGCAGCGGCGCGGGCGAAGGCATCGGTGCCGGGCTCGGCATGGGAATGGGCATGGCCATGGCTCAGCAGATGAACCCACAGGGGCCATGGGGCGGCCAAGCGCAGCCCGCCCAAGCGGCACCGCCTCCGCCGCCCCCGGTGGAGCACGTCTGGCATGTGGCCGAGAACGGCCAGACCCACGGCCCCTATTCCAAAGCAGCGCTCGGGCGCATGGCGGGCGAGGGCAAGCTCACCCGCGAAAGCTTTGTCTGGACGGCAGGTCAGGACGGCTGGATGCGCGCCGAAGACGTCCAGGAGCTGGCCCAGCTCTTCACAGTTATGCCGCCGCCTCCGCCTGGCGCGTGACAGCGGCGGCATCCTTTTCATAAATACCCAAATCCCGCCCGGTCCCGCATATGCCACCCGCTGATCAAGAGCTCGACATCCTCGTAGAACATCGCTTTCCCTGCGATCAATGCGGGGCCGATTATCGCTATGATCCCGATAAGGCGCAGCTCACCTGCGATCATTGCGGCAAAAGCGAAGAGATCGCGCAGCAGGGACCGTGGCAAGGCACGATCCGAGAGTTGGATTTTGAAGACGCCCTGCAAGGTGAACTGGGTCAGGCCGAGATGCAGGAGACCCGGGTGTTCAACTGCTCGGAATGTTCTGCCCAGATTGAGTTTGACGGGAACACGCACGCCGCCGCGTGCCCTTACTGTGCAGCGCCCGTGGTGACCGACACCGGGCTTCATCGCAGCATCAAACCCAAGGCCGTGCTGCCTTTTGCACTTGAAGAAAGCGCAGCGCGTAAAGCGATGACGGATTGGTTGGGCCGACTTTGGTTCGCGCCGGGAGGACTTCAAGAGTACGCCCGTAAGGGGCGGAAAATGAAGGGAATATACGTTCCCTACTGGACTTTCGATGCGGATACCAAATCACAGTATCGCGGCGAGCGTGGCACGGTCTACTATGAAACCAAAACAGTCATGCGCGACGGCAAACGCGAACAGGTGCGGGTGTCCAAGGTGCGCTGGCGTGGCGTGACCGGGCGCGTGGCTCGGTTCTTTGACGATGTGCTCGTGCTGGCCTCTCATACGCTGCCCAAGCGCTATACGGATGCGCTTGAGCCTTGGGATCTCAGCGCGCTTGAGCCCTACAGCCCGGAATTCCTGGCAGGCTTTCACGCCGAAGGGTACCAGGTCGAGTTGGAAGACGGTTTCAAAGAGGCGCGCCAGCATATGGATCGCGTGATTGCGCGCGATGTCCGCTTTGACATTGGCGGTGACCGACAGAGGATTCATGCCATAAATACAACGGTCAAGGACGTGACCTTCAAGCATATCCTGCTGCCGGTCTGGCTCGCGGCCTACAAGTACAAAGGTCAGACTTACCGCTTCGTTGTGAATGGCCGCACAGGGCGGGTTCAGGGGGAACGGCCTTGGTCTGCCATCAAGATTGCCATGGCCGTGCTCATCGGCGTCATCATTGCGGCGGGCGTCGGCTATGTCATCGCTTTGAATGAAGGGGCGCTCTGATGACTGAGTTTGAGGCGCTGAACGCCGTTTTGGACCGCCGATATTCGTGCCGTGGGTTTCTCGCTGACCAGGTGCCCCAATCAGCAATCGAAGAGATCGTCAGAACAGCGGGCAAAGTGCCATCCTGGTGCAACGCCCAGCCTTGGCAGGGCACTGTGACCCAAGGCGCAGCAACAGACGCCTTCCGAAACGACCTGAAGAAAGCCGCGCAAGGCTCTCAGTCAAAACCGGATTTTCCATGGCCAGATGGCTACCCCGGTGCTTACGGGGATCGCCGTCGCGCCTGCGGATATCAGCTCTACGAGGCAGCGGGTATCGCGCGGGAAGATCGCGAGGGCCGCGCGGCGCAAAGCCTGCGTAACTTTGCGCTCTTTGATGCGCCCCATGTGGCCATTGTACACTCTGAGGCCGCGCTCGGGCCCTACGGCGCTTTGGATTGCGGCGGTTTTGTTACCGCGTTCATGTTAGCCGCCACCAGCCTGGGTGTTGCCACCATCGCTCAGGCCTCTGTCGCGGCTTATCCAGAGCTTATCCGATCGCATTTCGGCTTGTCAGAGACCCGCGTGATCCTCTGCGCCATCTCATTTGGCTATGAAGACAAAGACCATCCCGCGAATGGCTTTCGCACCGAACGCGCGTCTCTGAAAGAGATAATGGAATTACGCGGTTAGGGTGTGTTCCTAAAGCGCGCGCCAGCCGATATCACGACGCAAGGCGGCACCCGGCCAGTCGACGCCATCCACCAAAGCATAGGCCCGGTCCGCCGCTTCGCGCAGGCTTTGCCCACGTGCTGTCGCGTTGAGGACACGGCCTCCCGATGACACCACCTGCCCGTTCCGGAGCGTCGTGCCCGCATGAAACATCACATGCATGCTGTCTTCCGGCAGATCATCCAGCCCGCCGATTGCCTGACCCTTGGCATAGCTGCCTGGGTATCCATCCGCGGCCATCACCACGGTCATGGCATGATCATCGGCCCAGTTGACCTGCGCCTCGCTCAGACGCCCTTCGGCGGCGGCGTGCAAAAGATCCAGGGCCTGAGCACCGAGGCGCAGCATCAGAACCTGGCATTCAGGATCGCCAAACCGGACATTGTATTCCACCAGCCGCGGCATGCCATCTTTGATCATGAGCCCGGCATAAAGGATGCCCTGATAAGGCGCGCCGCGCTTCACCATCTCAAACAATGTCGGTTTCACGATCAAATTCAAGGCTTTGTCGGCTACATCTGATGTCATCACGGGCGCTGGAGAATACGCGCCCATGCCGCCGGTGTTGGGCCCGGTGTCGCCTTCGCCGATGCGCTTATGATCCTGTGCGGTGCCCATCGGCAATGCGGTTTCCCCGTCACACAGCACAAAAAAGGAGGCCTCTTCACCCTCCATGAACTCCTCGATTACGACCTCCGCACCGGCCCCGCCAAAGGCGCCGGAAAACATGTCGTCGATCGCAGCCTGCGCGTCGCCAACCGTTTCGGCGATGATCACGCCTTTGCCTGCCGCGAGACCGTCTGCCTTGATCACGATGGGCGCGCCGTGCTCTTCCACATAGGCCTTGGCCGCAGCCGCATCGGTGAAATGCCCGTATCCCGCCGTGGGCGCACCAGCGGCATCGCAAATCTCTTTGGTGAAGTGCTTTGATGCCTCAAGTCGCGCGGCCTCTTGGCTGGGTCCGAAGACCAATAGGCCCGCATCCCGCAGTCGATCTGCGACACCCACCGCCAAAGGCGCTTCCGGCCCGATGATCACAAACTCAACCGCCTTGGCATCGCAAAACTGCACCACCGCGCTGCCATCCATGATGTCGAGATCGGCGCATTCCGCGATCTGATCTATCCCGGCATTGCCAGGCGCGACGATCAGTTTGTCACATTTCGGGTTCTGCTTGACGGCCCATGCCAACGCGTGTTCGCGCCCGCCACCTCCGAGAATGAGTATGTTCATTTTGCGCTCCCCGCTTGGCGTGACCTCAAGGGCGTTCTAAGGTCGGGATCAGGCAGTTACAAGGTGAGCGGCATGTCCGATTTGATCGACGATCCGAGCCCCGGTGAGAACGCACCGGAGTTTTCCGTCTCAGAGCTTTCCGGCGCGGTGAAGCGCGTCGTGGAAGGCGAGTTCGGGCATGTGCGCGTGCGGGGCGAGGTGGGCCGCGTCTCCCGCCCGCGATCGGGGCATGTGTACATGGATCTCAAGGACGATCGCGCTGTCTTGGCTGGCGTGGCATGGAAAGGCGTGGCCGCGCGGTTTGCCGTGCAGCCCGAAGAGGGGATGGAAGTGGTGGCGACGGGGCGGCTCACCACGTTCCCGGGGCAGTCGAAGTACCAGATCATCATAGATGACATCAAACCGGCCGGTGTCGGAGCGTTGATGGCGCTTTTGGAAAAGCGCAAAAAAATGCTGGATGCCGAAGGTCTCTTTGATCTGGGGCGCAAAAAGGAACTGCCATACTTGCCTGAGATCATTGGAGTGGTCACGTCGCCCTCCGGCGCCGTTATTCGGGACATCCTGCATCGGCTGCGCGACCGCTTTCCCAGAAAAGTGCTGATCTGGCCGGTGGCCGTGCAGGGGGATCGGTGCGCGCCAGAGGTGACGCGCGCCATTGAGGGGTTCAACGCGCTGTTACCCGGCGGGGCGCTGCCAAGACCGGATCTGCTGATCGTGGCCCGGGGCGGCGGATCGGTTGAGGATCTTTGGGGGTTCAATGAAGAAAGCGTGGTGCGCGCCGCGGCGGCCTCGGAGATCCCGCTCATTTCGGCGGTCGGGCATGAAACGGACACGACACTGATCGATCTGGCGTCCGATCGCCGCGCGCCCACGCCGACGGCGGCGGCCGAAATGGCCGTGCCGGTGCGGCTTGATCTTTTGGCATGGCTCGATGGGCAAGAGGCGCGGCTCACATCCGCGCTCATGGGCGGGATCAAGACACGTCGCCAAAGAGTGATTGATCTGTCGCGTGCTCTGCCGCGTGCCGAGGCGCTTTTGGAAACCCCGCGTCAGCGGTTGGATCTTTTCGCGGACCGCTTGCCGCGTGGATTGATCCGGGGGGTAGAGCAGCGTCGTGTCAGACTGTCTGAGGCCTCCGGCGCGCTGCGCCCCAGCCTTTTGCGCCGTGGGGTAGAGGCCGACCGACGCAGGCTGAAAAACGCAACGGAACGCCTGAACCTCGACGCTCTCAAACGTGAGATGGCGCGCAAGGCCACCGAGTTTGACGCGGTGATGGCGCGCATGGCCAAGGCCGCGACCCGACAGGTCGAACGCTGGTCGGATCGCTTGGACAGCCTTGAACGCGTGCGCCAAACCGTCGGATACGAGGCTACGTTGCAGCGTGGTTACGCGGTTGTGCGCGGGGACGGCGACGTCGTCACGAGCCGGGCTGCCGCGAAGAAAGCTGCGGCATTGGAGATCCAGTTTGCCGATGGACGGCTTGATCTTGGCGCGAAAACAGAGAAGACCAAGCCCGCCAAGACGACGCCCGTAAAAAGCCCCGAGCAGGGATCACTGTTTTAGGCGGAAAAAACGGGCCAAGGCTGCAAAATGTCAACCATGCGTCGATTTTGGTGGATTTAACTCTCGTCTAGATCGCATTATCAATACCAGTTTGTTCGCTGTCACGCACAAATCATTGAAGTGCGATGCGCTCAACCGCGTTTAGACGCCAACCTCCGGACCCAGACACATCAGCGGCTCTGAACTTTGGCGTACTTCATATAGCTCTGTCTGAGTGGGGTCATTCTCGAACCGGGCGCTTAGGCCGTTTGCGCTGATTTCAAAGCTCCAGCATTGCGGTACGGGCTGATCTTCGTAGACGAAACAAATCAGATCGTCTTGTTCAAACCACTCGCCTTCCTTGCATTCGCCATCCAGAAATGTCCAGCGCACGCGGCGGTTCGACAGGTACTCTTCCGCGCCATAGGGTTCACCATCTGAGGCAAAGAAAAATGTCTTGCCTCTGGTGTAATCATCAAACGCCTTAGCGCCCATCGCGAGCGCGGGATCAACGCTGAATGTGAGACCCAGCAGTAAACTAAGAAGTGACGTTTTGTGCATGAGTTGACTTTGCCAGATGCGCCTGCGCCTGACCACTGATTTTTCGCCCGACCTTACGTTCTTTGGGCCGAGATTTGCCGAGATCCGCGCGATCAGATGTCCAAGCATCGCAAAGCGGGTTCATCAACCCAAACCACAGTTTCGGGAACAAGGCGATGACACCCATGATGGGCAGTGGATAGGGCAGCATGGGCATTTCTTCCGGGTCCAGCTGCAAGGCAGGATAATCGCGATGCGGTGACACATGATGGTCGGAATGCCGAGGCGCATTCACCATCAGAAAGGACGAAAACGCATCCGGGGCGTTCCAAGAATGATGCGGGCCCACAGGTTCAAGCCGCCCATTGGCCAGTCTCGCCCGGCGCAGACCGTAATGCTGCACATAGTCGGACATCAGGATCTGTATTTGCGCATGTAGGGCAATGGACAGAAACGCGAGCACTCCGATCCCGCCTAATGCCATGCAGACGGCAATCAGCGTCGCAAGCCCGCCGCCGATGTAGAGGATGAACGGATGCCGAGTGATCGGCTTTTCCGCCCGTATGCTCCGTTGCGTTTCCAATGTCATCGCGGTCAGAAAGGATTGGCGCGTCACCCGTGCCATGTACCGATAAAAATTCTCTCCGCGCGGCGCCGAATTGGGATCCTTATCACTGCCCACGTGGATATGATGGATCAGCAGGTGCGCGCTCGCCTGATGGCCCGCAAGCAGAGTCGTGTACATCCACTGACCCAGCCAACGCATCATCGGCGTTTGTTTGTGGATCAATTCATGGGCCACCGGATGGGAAATCTGTCCGAAGATCAGCCCTGCACCGGCCCCGAGCGCCAAGCGCTCTGCCAGGTCAAGACCGCTTGGGCCCGCAACGCCCCAGATGGCCATGCCCAAGACGCTAAAATGCGCCAGACCCAAGCCAACCAGCAGAGCCTCGCTGGCAGGAAACTCAGCCTCGGGGTCGGCGTTGTCGGTGTTTGCAGCGATCAGGCGGTCCATCATGGTGACAAGCAGCGTCATGTAGATCACCGGCCAGAACGCCCAGGCGCCGCCGGCAAACGCGGCCGGCCCAACCAAAAGGCAGGGCAGGATCGTGATGAGAGCAAAGATCGGCATGTAACCCGTCCGCGTTTTGGGGGCGCAAACATGCCTACGCCCAGTCGACAGAGCTTAGCGCTGACAGGTCCGGATGTGGCACTTTTTCCAGGCCGCGGTTAACAAATCGGTGGCGTCACAATCCCTGGTAATGTCGATGCGGGGCGTGGGCTGCTGAGAGTTGAATTTTTAGCGGCGTTGTCGTCTTTGGTCGATGAGTTCAAAAACAATCCCGTCCACCTGCCGATTTTGTTCAAATCGAATCAGCGGGGCCGTCCAACCGGGGACCTTTGAACGTCCGAACAGGCTTCCATCCTGCCGTCACGCGATATACGGGAGTATCCAGAAGGCCGGAGGGCGCCGGGTATGGCATTTTTCAAAAAACTGAAAGAACGGATGTTCAAATCCTCGTCCAAGCTGGATGAGGGATTGGACGCGATTGTCGAGGATGGCGGCGAGGAAGCCGCGCCGGAGATCACGCTGTCTGAGGCGCCGCTCGCCCCGGGCGTGCCGGCGACACCTCAGCCCGCAGAACCCTCTCCCGAAACGACAAGCGAACCTGTCCCAGAAGTCGCCCCGGAACCCACCACGGAACTCGCCCCCGAACCCAGTCCTGAACTTAGCCCAGCCCCGATCCGAGAGTCGGGCCCAGACCCGATCTCTCAACCGATCTCTGAACCAAAGCCTCAACCAACCGTGGCGCCGCGCCCGGCTCCGGCACCGGCCGCAGAGACGGAGCTTGGGCCAGAGCCGGAGCCAACGCCAACGCCCGAGCCGCCTGCGCCAACAGCCGCCAAACCGGGATTCCTCGGACGTCTCTTGGGGCGGCAGGATGAACAAACAACCGTGCGTCGGGCCTTGGATGACGATATGCTCGAACAGCTCGAAGAGCTGCTGATCACCGCGGATATGGGCGTGGACACCGCGCTGCGCGTGACCGCCAACATGGCCGAAGGGCGCATGGGCAAGAAGCTTTCGTCCCGCGAAATCAAAGAGCTGATGGCCCAAGAGATCGCGCGCATCATGGATCCCGTGGCCCGCCCCATGCCGCTTTTCCCCAAACGCCCGCAGGTGGTGCTCGTCGTGGGCGTGAACGGTTCAGGCAAAACCACGACGATCGGCAAACTGGCCTCCCAGTTCAAAGCGGCTGGCAAATCCGTGGTGATTGCCGCGGGCGACACGTTTCGTGCAGCGGCGGTGGAGCAATTGCAGGTCTGGGGGGATCGCGCGGGCGTCCCTGTCCTGACAGCCCCGGAAGGCTCTGATCCGGCAAGCCTCGCCTTTGATGCAATGGAGCAGGCAAAGCGCGACGGTGCGGATCTTTTGATGATCGATACAGCCGGGCGCCTGCAGAACCGCCAGGATCTGATGGAAGAGCTGGCCAAGATCGTGCGCGTCATCCGCAAACAGGATGAAAGCGCCCCGCACAACACGCTTTTGGTGTTGGATGCCACAACGGGCCAGAATGCGCTCAGCCAGGTGGACACGTTCCAGAAACTGGCCGATGTGAGCGGCCTTGTAATGACCAAGCTCGACGGCACCGCCAAGGGCGGCGTTCTGGTCGCTCTGGCCGATAAGTTCGGTCTGCCGATCCATGCCATCGGGGTGGGCGAGCAAATCGACGATCTGGCCCCATTCGACCCAGAAGAGTTTGCAGCCGCACTCACCGGGCTAGAGGATTAAACATATGGCATCCGAGCCACCGGGCGTCGCATGACGGAATGGCTCATTTCCCTCGAAGGCACCGACACCGGGCGAACATTTGCGCTCTGGCTGGCGGTTCTGGCCGCGTTCTTGCACGCCGTCTTTGGCGCGCTGCAAAAGGGCCGGTTCGATCCCTGGCTCACACGTGGGGCAATCGATGCCAGCTATGCGGTGATGGCCGCGCCCTTTGCGCTCTTCGTTGTGCCGTGGCCCGAGCCGCATATGTGGCCTATCTTCGCGCTCGTCTGGCTCATTCACCTGATCTACAAGATCCTTCAGGGCATGGCCTATACACGCGGGGCCTACACGGTGGTCTATCCGGTGGTGCGGGGAACGGCCCCTCTCTTTACCGTGGCCGGGGCGTTTTTGCTCTTTGCAGAGACCTTTTCGGCTGTTCAATGGCTGGGCGTGCTGGTGCTGCTCTCCGGAATTTACGGACTGGCCATCTACAACCTGCGCTCGATGACGGTGGCGCGCGACACCATGCCAATGGCGCTTGGCTTGGCGGTGATGACCGGGCTTTTCGTTGCGCTTTACACGACCTTTGATGCCTACGGCATCCGAGCGACAGCTAACCCGTTCACCTTTCTGGCGTGGTTTTTCCTGATCGACGGGCTGGTGATGCCGTTTTACGCGCTCTATCGTTGGCGGCGGATGGCAGATCCCCCCGATCCCTTGGCCCTGATGAAAAGGGGTGTGATCGGCGGGTTTGTCGCCTATATGTCGTTCGGCTCTATCATGATGGCCACGCGGCTCGACAAAGTCGGGGAGGCGGCCATCCTGCGCGAAACGTCGACCATTTTCGCGGCGTTCATCGGGTGGATTGCGCTGAAGGAAACGGTGGGGCCTCGGCGCGTGGCGCTGATGGCGTTGATCGCGGCGGGCGCGGTCATCGTGGAACTAGGAGGCAGGTAAGCGGCATGGCAGAACACGGCGCCGAGACACGCGAAGAAAGACATGCACGCAGACGCGCCGCCCGGCGTGACGAGCGGCGCGCGCTCAAAAATGCTGAGGAAACCGCTCAGAAAAGTGCAGCAAACAGTGATGAGATGCACGCGGACGAGCCGTCGACTGTGCGCGCAGGCAAATCGGTGCATCCCGGCCTAAAGGCCGTATTGGAGTTCGGCCCGATCATCGGCTTTTTTGTCGCCTACCTGATGTACAAAGACGACGTCTTCGTGGTGGCCGGAACGGAATATACCGGTTTTGTGGCCGTCACC
The DNA here is from genome assembly GCA_937884705.1 of uncultured Roseovarius sp. Classification (GTDB taxonomy): domain Bacteria; phylum Pseudomonadota; class Alphaproteobacteria; order Rhodobacterales; family Rhodobacteraceae; genus Roseovarius. Next base: position 10,149 of record CAKZYL010000355.1, read on the forward strand.
GCGGCGTTTATCCCGATTTTCCTGCTCGGCATCGGCGCGCTTTGGTTTCTCACGGGGCGTTTGGCGCGGATGCAGGCGGTGACGGCCGTTTTGCTGATTGTGTTCGGCGGGCTCAGCATTTGGTTCAACGATCCCAAATTCTTTAAAATGAAACCGACGGCCGTCTATCTTCTATTCACCGTTATCTTGGGTATCGGCCTTTTGCGCGGGCAATCCTGGCTGAAGTTTGTGATGGAAGAGATGATGCCGCTGAAAGACAAGGGCTGGATGATCCT
>CAKZYL010000356.1 GCA_937884705.1 uncultured Roseovarius sp.
CGCCTCGCCGTGCGTCGCCTGACGGAACGCACGGTAAAGCCCGCGGCCAAAGCCTTGGCCAAGCGAAAGCTGACCTCCGCCTCCAAGACCTCTGCGATCGCAAAGCTGCGCGGACCCAAAAACAGCCTCAAATCAAGCTTTTCAAAGCCGCAAATTCGCAACCTGTCGCTGCGCAAGCCGGTGCAGTACGCAACCGTCAAAGAGACCCCGATCCAGCATTCGCTGCGGTGGCACGGTCATGGCAATGCTGTCAAAGGCGATTCCCAGTTTTCCAAGAAAATGACGGCAACGCGGCTGGAAAAACTCGCCCGTACGACCCTGCGGAAAGGCAATGTAAAAAAGCGCGATGACGGCTCCTACGTAGTAACGCACAAATTTTCGAGACCGTTTGATACCAACAAGAAAGGCAAGCCGGTCAAAACGCTCAACGTTATCATTCGGGACGGCACGGTCAGAACCATCGTGCCGGGCAAGAAATAAAACCGCCTTGGCGCGGCTAGCATCCTCCCAATCCCGCGCCAAGCCCCTTGCAACACCCATACGCCGTCAGGGCTGCTTGCCACCTCGGCCAGCCATGGCTTGCACGACCCCGTACAACTTCTCCAGCCGAAGCCGCAAATTCGCGACATCGGATGTCACCTGATCTGCATCAACCTGCGCTGCACGGTTCAGATGCGCGCCCGCCGCGCCCAAAAGCTCTCTAGCCCGCTTCTTTCTGCCGTCGGAAATCATCGCTTCGGCTAGGTTCATCCGGCCAATCGATTTCTCCAACCAGATTTGGGCGTTGAGGCGCCGAATGATAAAGCGCAGCTCGGGCGTGTAAGCGGGTGCGGCGCTGCTGAGCGTGACATCTTCCGGATAGCGATCCAGATCCACCTCCAGATGCTCCGGGGAAATCTCGGGCACCAGGGCAACAAAGCTCTGAACTTCGGCGGCATGCCTGGTCTGAATGTCCAGCGCATCCGATCTTGCGATCTTGAAGCTCTGCTTGCTCGGCAATTCTTCGACAAACATCATCCTGTTGTAGTTCTTCCGATCCCCGATCCGGAATTTCAGGTTCAAATGATGCAGCAGCTCAAAGGCCTCTTTTGACAGGGCCTGGTTCGTCCGTGGCACGGTTTTGAAGGCAACCGGATCTATCTTCAAAACGCTGCAAACATCGCCCACGACATCGCCGACCTGAGACAAGGATCGCCAACGCGCGCCATCCACTCTCTCGGCCCAGCGGTTGGCAACGCGGGTGAAATTGACCCTAAACTTGCCGAGATAGGCCTCCGGGTCGACCATCTCGCCGTTTTTGGCGCTCTGGCTCAGAAACGAATTGGCCATCTCGGCGGGGGGCCGCACGTATCCAACAAGTGTGATCTCATCAAAGTGGTCCCGAAGCCAGTTCACGCATCGCTGCACGCCCACATCGCCCAGTCTGCTGAGATCCTCGTGACTGATCACCACCGTCTCAACCCTGTCCGACACCGCTTCGATTTCTTTTTTGAATCGCTGCGCGATCTGCTGCTTCCAGATCTTGAAGTCCTTTAGGCTTCTCGCGCCAGTGTCCTCAATGACCCAGTGCTTTTTCTCAAAACTCATGCCCAACGCCGTCAGGAACTTGTGGTTGGGGATGCCAAGTGTCTTGGGATAAAGGATCCCGTGCGCCTTTAACGCGTCACGATTGGCAAAAAGCCATTTCTGCAACGAGGTGGATCCGCATTTCTGCAGACCAATGTGAAGGATGCATTTCATATCTGTCCACGTCTCCCGCAGGCGGCGCGGGTCAGCTTAAAGCGGTCCCCCTCGACCTTCAAACGCCTTTCAAGCAGTTACGTCGTGGCGCCCACTGCCCTTGAAGACAAGAATTTAGTGTGCATCTTTGCAAAGAACGGAGGCTCGCTCATGGATGATCAAACCCAACTCGAACTGGAGGCTGCGGCCTTCCGCCGTCTGCGCAAGCACCTCATGGAAGATCGCACAGACGTGCAGAACATCGACATGATGAACCTCGCAGGCTTCTGCCGCAACTGCCTGAGCCGCTGGTACCAGGAGGCGGCGAATGAACGTGGCATCGAGATGGGCAAGATGGACGCGCGCGAAGTGTTTTACGGCATGACCATGGACGACTGGAAAGCCAACTATCAGACCGACGCCAGCCCGGACCAGCAAAAGGCGTTCAAGACGTCCTTTGCAGAGAATGTCGGCGACACCAAAACCTCCTGACGCCGGGCCTTTGTGCCGTCTCAGCGGCCGCGCCCGCCAATCCCCGTGAGGGACCCCATGAAACTCGTCATCATCTTCGGGCCGCATGCGGTGGGCAAAATGACCGTGGGCCAGGAGCTTGAGCGCCTCTCGGATCTCAGGCTCTTTCATAACCATCAACCGATTGAGCTGGTCCTGCCCTATTTCAGCTATGGCGCGCCCGAAGGCCGTCGCCTTGTCAACCAGATCCGCGATGCGTTCTTTGATGCCTTCGTGGCCAGCGACGCGCCCGGCTACATTCTCACCTTTGTCTGGGCCTTCGATGTGGAGGGCGAAGCGGAGTATATGGAGCGCATCGCTGACAGGTTTCGCGCCGCCGAGGCCGAAATCTACTGGATCGAACTAGAAGCCCCGCTGGAAGAGCGCCTCAAACGCAATGTTACTGAGAACCGCCTGCACCATAAGCCCTCAAAACGCGATCGGGCGTTCTCTGAGGCCCATGTGAAAAGGCATCACCAAGAGCACCGCCTCAATTCCCTGGCGGGAGAGATCCCTGAGGGTCATTACCTGCGCATCGACACGTCAAATTGCGCCGCAAAAGATGTGGCGCGCGAGATCCTGGATTTCCTCACGGCACATCCTGGCCCTCCTGCGTGACCTTTATTTGGTGGGCTTTTTGATCGTGTTCGCCACGTTCCGCGTGGGCCAGCTCTGCACCAGCAAAATCGCCGACAAGATCAGTGCGCAGCCCACACCCTGCGACGATGTCAGCGGATCACCCAGAGCAAAGACGGCAACGGCAATCATCGTCGGCAACTCCACACTGCCAAACACCGCCGATCGCGCCGCCCCGATGATGGGCGAACAGACCATGTAAATCAGTTGCGGCACCAGGGCCGAGGAGAGCGCGATGCCCGCGATCAAGATCCATGTCTCGCGATCTTGCCGTGTTACGGTCGCCGGCGGGTTCAGAGGTTTTCTCATTAAAAAAGCCGGGTCTCGTCCGACCAACTATTGCAGTAGTTCAACCTAACAAAGCATCAGCCGACAGCCAACGCTTTCATGCCCCTGCGAGACACGCCCGAAAGGGAGGGGCGAGCCGCGCATCAGGGCACGAGCGCGAATAGGTTCGAAAACCAGCTCCCGCTCAAACCGCCTTTTTCAGGCTCTCATCCAGATAAATCTCACGCATCCGCTTGGCGACAGACCCCGGCGTGCCATCGCCCAGGCTAACCCCGTCGATCTCCACCACCGGCATTACGAACGCACTGGCCGAAGTGATGAACGCCTCATCGGCCTCTTTCGCCTCATCAATGGTGAAAGACCGCTCCTCGACCTCCATCTGCGCCTCACGCGCAAACCGCAGCACCGCGGCCCGCGTGATCCCGTGCAGAATGTCATTGCTCAAGGCCCTTGTGATGATCTTGTTGCCCTTCACGATATAGGCGTTGTTGGATGTCCCCTCAGTGACAAACCCATCCTGGATCATCCACGCATCATCACAACCAGCTTTCTTGGCCATCATCTTGCCCATCGACGGGTAGAGCAGCTGCACCGTCTTGATGTCGCGCCGTCCCCAGCGGATATCGTCGATGCTGATCACCTTCATCCCCTTCGCCGCCGCCGGGCTATTGGCGAGCCCCGGTTTGTTCTGCGTGAAGAGCACCAGCGTCGGCTTCACGTCCTCTGGATCCGGATACATAAAGTCCCGATCTGCCGCACCGCGCGACACCTGCAGGTACACCAATCCGTCTTCAATCTCATTCACACGCACCAGCTCGCGATGGATCTCCAGCAGATCATCAAACCCTTCGGGCTTTTGCATATCGAGCTCATTGAGAGACCGCTCCAGCCGCACGCGATGCCCGTCAAAATCAATCAGCTTGCCGCCCAGAACACTCGTCACCTCATAGACGCCATCGGCCATCAGGAAAGACCGGTCAAAGATCGACACCTTGGCTTCATCCTCGGCCAGGTAGTCTCCATTCAAATAAACAGTGCGCATATCTTTCATCCCCATAGCTCTGCCGCGGGCGGGTGCACCCCGGCGTCATCAAATCTCAGCGGTGTGTCGCGGTCTTCACCCAAGAGTAGCGGCCCATCCAAATCTGTCACTGCGGCACCCTGTGCCACCAGTGTGGCCGGCGCCATCGCGAGGCTCGACCCGATCATGCAGCCCACCATGATGTCATAGCCCTCAGCCAGCGCCGCATCGCGTAACCTGAGCGCCTCCGTCAGCCCGCCGGTCTTATCCAGCTTGATGTTCACCACATCATACTTGCCCTTAAGCGCGGCCAGGCTCGCGCGATCATGGCAGCTCTCATCGGCACAGACGGGCAGGGGCCGTTCCATCCCCAAAAGCGCCTCATCCTCACCGGCGGGCACCGGCTGCTCCACCAGCGCCACACCGAGCCGCACCAGATGCGGCGCAAGTTCGGCGTAGATCTCCGCACTCCAGCCTTCATTGGCATCCACAATGATCCGCGCGCCAGGCGCGCCCGCGCGCACCGCCTCGAGCCGCGGCATGTCATCGGCTGTGCCCAGCTTGATCTTCAAGAGCGGACGGTGCGCATTTTTCGCCGCCTCCGCCTGCATCTTCTCGGGCGTATCCAGCGACAGCGTATAGGCCGTGATCTCCGGCCCGGGCGCGCTCAGCCCTGCGAGCTCCCACACCCGCTTGCCCACGCGCTTGGCCTCCAGGTCCCACAGCGCACAATCCACCGCGTTGCGCGCCGCGCCGGGTTCCAGCAGGTCATAAAGCCCTTCCCGCGTCAGATCGCCGGGCAGCGCTTCAATCTCCGCCGTCACACTCTCCAGCGTCTCGCCATAGCGCGCGTAAGGCACACACTCGCCCCACCCGGTCTCGCCGCCCTCACTCACCCGCACGGTCAGCACCTTGGCCTCTGTCCGCGAACCGCGCGAAATGGTAAAGACTTGCGCCAGTTTGAACGTGTCGTGGGTTACCGAGATCTGCACGATGCCGCGTCCTTTATCTTTCCAAAATTTCGCCCGCCGAAGGCGGACCAATCACATCGCCGCCAGCGCATCCACCAGCTTGCCGGAGCCGAACCGATAGGGGTCCGTCGTCGGCAGACCCATCTCGGCTTCCACTTCTGCCAGATACGCCTTGGCCTCGTCCTCAGACATGTGCTGCGTGTTCACGGAGATGCCCACCACCTCACAGGCCGGGTTGCCCACCCGCGCCAGCGGCAGCGCCGTGTCGCGCAATGTCGCGAGCGACGGCTGGGTATATTCCGGCAGCCCGCGCATGTGTTCGCGCGTCGGCTCATGGCAGAGGATCAGCGCATCGGGCTGCCCGCCATGCACCAGCGCCATGGTCACACCGGAATAGGACACATGGAAAAGCGATCCCTGCCCTTCGATCAGGTCCCAGTGATCGGCGTCATTGTCCGGCGTCAGATATTCCACAGACCCCGCCATGAAATCCGCGATCACCGCATCCAGAGGCACGCCGCCACCGGTCACCAGAATGCCGGTTTGCCCGGTGGCTCGGAACGTGGCCTTCATGCCTCGCTCGCGCATCTCGGATTCCATCGCCATCGCGGTGTACATCTTGCCCACAGAGCAATCCGTGCCCACCGCCAGGCATCGCTTACCAGTGCGCTTCTTGCCATTGGCAATGGGGTAGCCCACGGATGGCACCCGCACATCATGCAGCGTGCAGCCATGGGTCTGCGCTGCGGCCACCAGATCGCCCTCATCGCGCAACAGGTTGTGCAAGCCGCTGGCCAGATCATAGCCCATCTGCAGCGCTTCGATCAGCACCTCTTTCCATGCCTGAGAGATCACACCGCCCCGGTTCGCCACGCCAATCACCAAAGTGCGCGCACCCGCTTCCTTGGCCTCTGCGAGCGTCATGTCCTTGATCCCAAGATCCGCGCCACAGCCAGGCAACCTGATCTGCCCAAGTGCATGTTCAGGCCGCCAATCGCGGATACCGATCGCCACCTTGGCGGCCAACATGTCAGGCGCATCGCCCAAAAACAGCAGGTAAGGGGTCTCGATCATGTCGCATCTCCAGATGGTCGGGGGGCCGTGCGCCGCGGTGGAATCACGTCTGCGCGCGTTGTACCGGAATTTGGGGCCAAGTAATCATGAATTTGCGCCATCCAAGCCGCGGAGATCGACAAGATCTGCCGCATTTAGTCAGGACATTCGAACAATCTTCGAAGTTGCCCGTAAGACACCCAATTTTCATCGTCTGCACAGCCAAACATGGGGCGACCAAAGGCGGCAATCTAAAGTCGATACCCGCCGGAAACCGTCAAAATCTCACCAGTGATGAACACCGCATCATCGCTTGCGAGAAACCGAACGGCGCGTGCAATATCTTTCGGGGTCGCCATCCGGCCCAGAGCTGTGTCATCGATAAAGGCACTTGCCAGCGTTTCACTGCGCGGCGCCTCGGGATCATTGACCGCGCCGGGGGCCACAGCATTTACACGGATCCCTCTGCCACCGAGTTCCTTTGCCATGCCACGGGTCCACAGATTGACCGCCGCCTTGCTGGCACCATAGAGCGCCGCGCCCACAGGAGGCAGAGTGGCATTGACCGAAGAGATATTCACGATCGCAGATCCTTCCGACATCTGCGGCAGCGCCGCCACAAGAAGCGATTGCGCCGCGAGAACATTGATGTGGAACATGTCCTGCACTGCGGCCACGTCGAACTGGTCAAGCTCGGATGGGACGACAGCACCGGCATTGTTGACGATCACGTCAAGGCGCCCGAAGCGGTCGATCACAGCCGCAACAACCCTATCGCAATCGACCTGATCGGTCAGATCAGCCTGCACCGCAAGGACCTCTTTGGGCAGCGCGTCCGGAGGTGTCGTCAGCCACGTGGCGGCCACATCGTGATCACCGATTAGGTCTTCCACGATGGCGCGTCCGAGACCGAGCGCCGCGCCGGTGACAAGGGCAACTTTGCGCATTTCTGTCCTCCGCTGGCGTGCCTTTAAACTCAAAGGACACGCGCAGTGTCCACGCCCGGCAGGCACGCGTAAAGCGCAACTTTGTCCCAAGTCGCCTCAAACCCCTTGTGTCATCCGTCTTAACCTGTCGTCAAAGCCCTCAGCAGGACAGACCCGCACCAAAACCGCGGCTCTGCGCGCGTCAGACAGGAAACGATCTTGCAGCCGCAAGCGCATTCGCCTACCCGGAGGCACAACCCGCGTTTTCTGTCTTTTAGGAGAGGCCCAAGATGAGTTTCCGCCTGCAACCCCCAGCCCCCGCCCGTCCCAACCGCTGCCAGCTTTTCGGCCCGGGCTCCAACACCAAGCTCTTCGAAAAGATGGCCTCCTCCGCCGCCGATGTCATCAATATCGATCTCGAAGACAGCGTCGCCCCAACTGACAAGGACATCGCCCGCAAAAACACCATTGAGGCGATCAACGATGTGGATTGGGGCAACAAATACCTCTCCGTGCGCATCAACGGCCTCGACAGCCCGTTTTGGTACCGCGACGTGGTCGACCTTCTGGAAAACGCGGGCGACCGGCTCGATCAGATCATGATCCCCAAAGCGGGCAACGCCTCTGACATCTACGCCGTCGACGCGCTCGTGACCTCCATCGAGGCCGCCAAAGCCCGCAGCAAGCCGATCTCTTTCGAGGCCATCATTGAGACGTCGGCCGGCATCAGCCACGTTGAAGAGATCGCCGCCGCCAGCCCCCGCATGCAGGCCCTCAGCCTCGGCGCGGCCGATTTCGCGGCCTCCATGGGCATGGCCACCACCGGCATCGGCGGCACGCAGGAAAACTACTACATGCACCGCGCGGGCGAGAAATACTGGTCCGACCCCTGGCACTGGGCCCAGGCTGCGATCGTTGCGGCCTGCCGGACGCACGGCCTTTTGCCGGTCGATGGCCCCTTCGGCGATTTCTCCGACGATGACGGCTTCCGCGCCCAGGCCTTGCGCTCCGCCACCCTCGGCATGGTTGGCAAATGGGCCATCCACCCCAAGCAGATCGCGCTCGCCAACGAAATCTTCACCCCCTCCGATGAGGCCGTGACCGAGGCCCGCGAAATCCTCCAGGCCATGGAAGACGCCAAAGCCCGCGGCGAAGGTGCCACCACCTACAAAGGCCGCCTCGTAGACATCGCGTCGATCAAACAGGCCGAAGTCATCGTCAAAATGGCCGACATGATCGCGGCGAACTAACCCGCATCAAGTGCGCGCCATAAATTGAAGACAGGGCTGCCCGCTGTCAGCCCTGCTTCGCAAAGCGGTCGAAACATGCGGCAAAATCAACCCCTCTTGCACGGCCAAATCTTTGTGTCTGTCGCGGCGTTGCAGCACGATTTCGCGGAATTGGACATTCAAAACTATGAAATTGGTTGAAATCTAAACCGCCCATCCGTTGCAACCGTGTTCTGTATCTCACATGCGAACAAACTGGGCGTCGGACATCGCCATGGCAAATGCCTGACCCCTTTTGGAGCAGGCATTACAAATTACGATTAGGCGACCACAAGCTAAAATCCTGTTCTTCCCCGTCACCGTTTTCCAAAGCTCAACCACGCTGAAGGGTATCCCCGCAAGACGGTTTCTGAAAGCGCGACCGTGTTCCCATCGTTAAGCCGGCGCGCCGAAGTTCGCAGCGACACAGACACTGGTGAACGCGGCCCCCCGAGCACCTGTTCGGTAGAAACACCAAGGGCCGTTCCCGGCTCGATGGTTTCGAAGAGATGCAGCCGCTTCAGGTGTGGCTCCAACCTGTACCGTCCGCGCATCGGCACGATGGCCTCTGAGAAGGCCAACATCTGCAGCATGGTCAAGAGAGAACTCACGCCTTCGCCGCCAAACCCGTCAAATGGCTCTGGGTCGCCAATCTTGACGATTTGGTGCGGCTCGAAGGGCGAGGCATCGAACAACCTGCGATCGACGGCGCCCACTCGGTGCAAGGCGTCGGTGCGCGCTGCCTCTCTCCCGCCCGCGCCAGAAAAGGCCCTGCCGATTGCGCGCGCGTCCGGGCCGATCCTGCCCGATAACCCCTTGCCTCGACTGTCTTTGCCAGACGCGACAAGCTCCACCCGAAGTGCCGAGGCGCCGTCGCTCTTGGCCACACACTCGCTGCGCCATCCGTTTTCCTCCCGCGGCGGCATCGAAAGGCGCAGGTCACCCGGCGCGATCTGGTCCAACACCATGGCCCGTCCGGTCACGACGAGCACGCGCCAATTCACGGTGCCCTCGTCACATCCGGCGGCGGCGCAATGCAAGTCGGCAGCATTGGCAACAAGTCCTGCGAAACCGGGTTTGAGCCCCATTGGGTTTGAGCGCGCCAAGATGCCGCTGATCCTCGGGATCCATCCACGCGGATCAAACCTTCGCGTCCTGTCGGGCGTCGACGTCATGCGATGTCCCTCATGGGATATCGCAGGCCTCGCTTTTGAACAAAGCAGTCCATGACGGCGATCCCGAACCGCTCTTTCATGCGCTGGCTCACCCCGTCGATGTCCAGGTCGGGGCAGCAGGTGTAGATATCGAGCGTGATGAACCGCCGCGCCGGAAAGGTATGAAAACTCAGGTGGCTTTCGGCGACCATGACAAAGCCGCTGAGCCCGCCGGGGTCTTTTTTGTTCTTGGCGCCGACTTCGACGACCATTGGCTCGGCGATTGGGTGCATCCCCAGCTCGACGGGCAGGCGATCAAGCAGTGCACGGAGCATATCCCGGTTGCCGATCAGGTGCCGATCGCAGCCGTAGCCGTCGATCATCAGATGCACGCCGAAGGTTTCGGTCTCCGGCTTCATCGGTCTCCACCCGCGTGAAAGCGTGGCTCCACCGGCCGCAGCCGATCGAAAATCAGATGAAAGATGTAGCCATAGGCCACGTAGAAGGCGCTGAGCCCGAGATCGATGGCCACCGCTTCGACCAAGGCGTGCTGTCCGATCAGCATGACCAGAGGAACGGTGACGATCACGCCGCTGACTTCCAAAGAGACGGCGTGCAGAACCCGCAGCCTGTGCGGCCGGCTGCTTGCCACGCGCTCAGCGGTGCGCCATTCCACCCAATCGAACAGGATGTTGTGCAACGGCATCCACATCACCATCGCCGCTGAAAGCGCAACGATCAGAAAGATCGACTGGCTGGCGGCGCGGTCGAACAGGATCGCGTAGATTGGCGCGGCAAGCAGCAGTCCCCCCGCTTCGAAGGCGAGCGACTGAACGATCCGTTCGCGCAGCGTCCGGAAACTCATGACGCTGGCCAGCTTGCAGCAACATGCGGGCTCTTATTGCTGGGAATGGGGTCGGGCAATCGTCTGAGCTTGAAAATCGGCATCTTTCCAAATCCCACAAGATCGAAAGTGTTCGTGGCACCAGGCCGCGGGAACGCCGTGTTTGGTGAAAGGAGGATGGTCGCTGCGATCACCCTCAATTTTGAATGGTCGTTGGAAAAAACGGGCATGGCTTTGAACTCCTCAAGACAAATCTGTCTGGAGCCGCATCGTTCGATGCGCATCCGGTGTTGGGAGTCTAAGTCAGGTACTGATGTGGGTTTTGTTGAGTCTTTGTTGATTCCGGGCCGACAAGGATCGCCCTGCTATCTGGCATGCTCATCACAGGCTTAATTTGGCGACGGCCTCTTCGTAGGTTGCAAGAGTTGCCTCGGATACGATGCCCAAACTCTCAGGGTAGTCTTCGAATTTGAAGTACGGGCACTTCTGAACCAATTCTTCATGCGTACGAAGTGCGTCGTCCCGTTTGCCCTGAAGGCTCTGGGCAAGACATCGAATGACATATGTCGATTCAAATTCCGGCGCGTCCTCGACAGAAAGCTCCGCCTCACGGGCATGTCCGGAGAACAAAAGATTTCGCCCCTTCGCGAAGCTGTAGAAACTCGGCGGATTGGGTGCGAGCTCAAAGGCAACGTCTAATAGCTCTTCTGCCAACGCGTAGTTTCCAGAGATGAGGGTGAGGGCGGACGCAGTACTCAGTGCGGCGATCGACTCGTTCCTTGCGAAATCTGCAGCACGAATGGCGACACTTCGAGCGGCTGGAAGGTTTCCGGTGGATGCCAATGTCCTGGCAGAGAACGACAAAATCAGAGGATCTCGTGAATCGATTTCGAGGGCCCGGGCAGCTGAGGTTGCTGTTTGAGATAACCATTCTGATGGCGACCGCTCGTCAGATATGCTCAACCCCTTGTCGCAGAAAAACCCCCTAATGAGGTGGCTGCGCGCAAATTCAGGGTCAAGCTCGATTGCGCGTTCGATATGCGCCAGCCCGCTGCGCATGCTTTCACGATCGAAGTGTTCTTCGAGCCGGCAGGCGGCCACGTAGTTTTCATAGGCTGATAATTCGGATGCAGGGCGACGCGTTGCATAGCGCCGTTCTGCACGATTTACCGCACCTGCAATGCCACCCAGTTCATTTCCGACCGACAGGGCGACGCCGCTTGAAACCTCAGGGAGTGATGTAATCTCTCGATCATAAGTCTCGGCCCAGACGTGCAACCCGCTGCGGCCATCAATCAACTGAAACTGAGCGCGCAGCCGGTCATCGAAAACCGAGAGGCTGCTCTCCAACACATATTCGCACCCCAGGTCTTCAGCGATCTTGTCCATCCGGCGGGACTTGTCCGCCCCAAAAGATGAGAT
>CAKZYL010000357.1 GCA_937884705.1 uncultured Roseovarius sp.
TTGGCCGGTCTACCCGAGGCGGTGCCGGGCACAACGATCAACCGGCTTTGCGGCTCTGGCATGGATGCCGTCGGCATGGCCGCACGTGGGATCAAAGCGGGTGATTACCGCCTCGCCATCGCGGGCGGCGTGGAAAGCATGAGCCGTGCGCCCTTTGTCATGCCCAAACCTGAAGCGGCGTTTTCCCGCGCCAATGCAATCTATGACACCACCATTGGCTGGCGATTTGTGAACCCAAAAATGCAAGCAAACCACGGCATCGATTCCATGCCCGAAACGGCGGACAACGTCGCCGAAGACTACGGCGTTTCACGGCAAGATCAGGATGCGTTCGCGGCCCGTTCGCAGGCGCGCTATGCGGTTGCAGCTGAGGCAGGGCACTTTGTCGATGAACTCATCTCGGTGTCGATCCCGCAGCGGAAGGGCGACCCGATTGTTTTGGATCAGGACGAGCATCCGCGCGCTGGAACTGACGCCGCAAAGCTAGCCAACCTGCGCGGCGTAAACGGGCCGGATAAAACTGTGACGGCAGGCAACGCCAGCGGCGTCAATGACGGCGCAGCGGCACTGCTCCTAGGCGATGAAGCGGCCGCGAAAGACGCTGACCCGTTGGCGCGCATCGTTGGTATGGCGGCCGCCGGTGTGGCCCCGCGCGTTATGGGTATTGGCCCTGTTCCCGCCGTCCGCAAAGTGCTGGAACGCACCGGAATGACCCTCGATCAAATGGATACCATCGAACTCAATGAGGCCTTTGCCGCCCAAGGCCTTGCCGTCCTGCGCGAATTGGGTCTCCCAGATGACGCAGAAGATGTGAACCCCAACGGCGGTGCCATTGCGCTTGGCCATCCGTTGGGCATGTCTGGTGCACGCCTTGTGATGACCGCCGCCTATCACCTTAGGCGTACCGGCGGCCAATATGCGCTTTGCACAATGTGCGTTGGCGTCGGCCAAGGTGTCGCCATAATACTGGAACGAAGCTAGGAAGGACCCCGCTTATGTATGCACAGATGGTTAAGTCGGAAGCGACACAAGAAGATCCCGAAATGCTCGCGGCCTTCCAAGAGCGCATCGATCGGGGCGAAAAAATCGAACCCAAAGATTGGATGCCAGAGGGGTATCGCAAAACGCTGATCCGTCAGATCGGGCAACACGCGCATTCCGAAATTGTCGGCCAGCTGCCGGAAGGCAACTGGATCACCCGCGCACCCTCGCTGGAGCGCAAGGCCAACCTCTTGGCCAAGGTGCAAGATGAGGCGGGGCATGGGCTCTATCTTTACTGTGCTGCGGAGACCTTGGGCGTAAGTCGCGACGAACTGACGGAGATGCTGCTCGATGGGCGCATGAAGTACTCGTCAATCTTCAACTACCCCACGCTGACATGGGCCGATATGGGCGCGGTTGGCTGGCTGGTCGATGGTGCTGCCATCATGAACCAGGTGCCGCTACAGCGGACCTCTTACGGGCCTTACGCCCGCGCCATGGTGCGGATCTGCAAGGAAGAAAGCTTCCACCAGAGGCAAGGCTACCACTTGCTGATGCATATGGTGAAAGGCACCCCTCAACAAAAACGCATGTGTCAGGATGCCCTCAACCGCATGTGGTACCCGGCGCTGATGATGTTTGGTCCCCCTGACGGTGACAGCGTGCATTCAGAGCAGTCGATGAAGTGGAAGATCAAGATGAACAGCAACGACGAGCTGCGCCAAAAGTTCGTCGATGAGACGGTGCCGCAAGCCGAGTATCTGGGCCTTACGATCCCTGACGAGAACCTCAAATGGAACGAGGAACGCCAGCAATATGATTTCTCGCAGCCCGATTGGTCAGAGTTCTTCGACGTGATCAAAGGCAACGGCCCATGCAACGTGGATCGCATCGCCGCTCGGCAAAAGGCCTGGGACGACGGCGCTTGGGTGCGCGCCGCCATGCTCGCCCATGCTGACAAAAAAGCCGCACGTCGCGCGGCAGCGGAGTAGGCCTCATGTCACGTGAATGGCCACTTTGGGAAGTGTTTATCCGTGGGCAGCACGGTATGAGCCACCGCCACGTCGGATCGCTGCACGCACCCGACGCCGAACGCGCGATCCGCAACGCCCGTGATGTCTATACACGCCGCAATGAAGGCGTCAGCATCTGGGTGGTAGAGTCCAAGAACATCACCGCGTCCAGCCCTTCGGACAAAGGCCCGATGTTCGATCCATCACGCGACAAGGTCTATCGGCATCCGACCTTCTACGACATCCCAGATGAAGTTGGGAAAATGTGATGGCGACCGACAGCGCGCTTTTTGAGTTTCTGCTGCGGCAGGGGGATAACTCCCTGGTGCTGGGTCACCGCCTGTCGGAATGGTGCGGTATGGGCCCCGCACTCGAAGAAGATATTGCCCTCGCCAATACCGCGCTTGATCTGATCGGCCAAACGCGTCTGTGGCTGTCCTATGCCGGAGAGGTAGAGGGGGCTGGGCGGAGCGAAGATGATCTGGCCTATCTGCGCGATGCCTATGATTTTCGCAACGCACTCTTGCTGGAGGTGCCCAATGAAGATTTCGGGCGCACGATCCTGCGCGAATTCTTCTTTGATGCGTTCCAGCTCCCCTGGCTTCATGCCCTGATCGATAGCGCAGATGAACGTGTCGCCGAGATCGCCGCGAAATCCGCCAAAGAGGCCAGCTATCACCTCGAGCGCTCGGCCGAGACGGTGATTGCGCTCGGCGACGGTACCGACGAGAGCAATGCAAAAATGACCGCAGCGCTCACGTATCTATGGCCGTTTGCAGGTGAGCTTATGGTCGATGATGAGGTGGATCATGCAATAGCCGAAGCGGGTGTTGCGCCGCTTCCCTCGACCATCAAACCGGCCTGGAATGCCACGATTAGCGGCACGTTCAAAGAAGCGTTGCTGACGCGGCCCGACAGCGATTTCGCCCATGCAGGTGGGCGCAATGGGTTCCGCCATACCGAACATCTTGGCCACATGCTGGCGCAGATGCAGGTGCTGCAGCGCTCTCATCCGGGGGCCGCATGGTAGAGGCGCAAACCATATCCGAGGCCCAGGTCTGGGAATGGCTGGAGGATGTGCCGGACCCTGAGATCCCGGTGATTTCAGTTGTCGATCTGGGTGTGATCCGGGACGTCGATGTTTCAGATGAAGGTGTGATTGTGACCATCACGCCGACTTATTCGGGCTGTCCTGCCATGTCGATTATCTCTTTGGATGTCGAACTTGCGCTCGCAAAGCGCGGGCTCGAAAAGGTTCATTTCAAAACTCGTCTTTCGCCTGCCTGGACCACCGATTGGCTCTCTGAAAAGGGACGCGCAAGCCTAGAAGACTATGGCATTGCCCCACCTCAACCCGCAGGCGGGCCAGAGCGTTGCCCTCATTGTCAAAGCAAGAATGTCGAAAAGGTCAGCCAGTTCGGCTCCACCGCTTGCAAGGCGCAATGGCGGTGTCGCGACTGCCTGGAACCCTTTGACTATTTCAAGTGCATCTGAGGGAGTGTACCCATGCCCAGATTTCATGAGATGACTGTGACCGGCATCGAAAAGACGATCCGGGATGCCGTGGTTGTGACGCTAAATCCAACCAACGGCGGTGACTTCAGCTACCCGCAAGGCCAATACCTCCCCTTCCGACGCGATTATGACGGGCAGGAACTGCGCCGGTCTTACTCTATATGCGCAGGCCGCGATGATGGCATTTTGCAGGTGGGGATCAAACGGGTTGACGGCGGAGCCTTTTCAACCTGGGCCAATACCGAGCTTCAGGTAGGCGACACGGTTGAGGCCATGCCTCCGATGGGCAGTTTTCACGCCGAAGCCACCGATACAGTTGCGCCACACTTTGTGGGCTTCGCCGCGGGATCTGGCATCACGCCAATCCTATCCATCCTGCGCACAGAACTTGCGGCCAATCCCATGGCGACATTCACGCTGGTCTATGCCAACCGCAATATCAATACGATCATGTTCCGGGACGATCTATCAGACCTCAAAGATCTCTACATGGGCCGTCTCAGCGTGATCCATGTGCTAACGGATGAAACGCAGGATATTGACCTTTTCCAAGGCCGTATCGACGCGAAAAAATGTGCTGAGCTTTTCCGTCAGTGGATCGATGTGCGGTCTATCGCGATGGCTTACATTTGCGGACCGGAAGGGATGATAAACGCTGTTGCACACGCACTGGAAGCGCATGGGCTGCCCAAAGATAAAATCCGTTTTGAGCTTTTTGCCAGCGCGCAACCCGGCCGCGCAAAAGTTCGACCAACATCCGATGCAGATCAGACAGACGGCATTACCGCCCGTGTAACGGTTGATGGAGAAACGCGCAGTTTTTCAATGGATCGCTCTACAAGCCTTTTGGATGCCGCATTGGGCAACAAGGTTGATGCGCCTTTCGCGTGCTGTGCGGGCGTATGTTCAACCTGCAAAGCAAAGATCATTTCGGGCGAAGTCGAGATGAAATCAAACCACGCACTGGAGGATTATGAGGTTGAACAGGGCTATGTGCTCACCTGCCAAGCGTTCCCTAAGTCTGACAGTGTCGTGTTCGACTACGATCAAGCAGGACACTAACTTACACACGGGCTCAAACCCTCAGGCGCGCAGACCCGAGAGCGATAAACCTTTGCAATCAGAGTGGTTTTAAATGCTGATTGAGATCCGTTCTATCTTGAGCGCTCGGCAGAACGTTCTTGGGTTTCACCCGACGATAACGGGAACATCGCCAGCCGTTTCATACAAAGACTTTGAAACAATCACTGTTCAGCGAACAGCGGCTAGGACGGATGTGCCGTTGAATTCGAAATCTGTGCCAGTTTCCGCGGTTCGACCACTTTCTGCTGGCAACGGATTGGAAAATGTCATGAGTATCGAGAAAGATTTTGGACAGTTTTCCGGCTGCAGCTCAAACGGGCCCTCGAAACTTCCAGCCCCACACCAACCTAGTGAGTAGCTGCCGAACGCTGCGGTTGCAGCCCTTCGCCGATGATGGATCAAATGTACAAAACATGTCAGTTGCCGCGCATGCGCCAAGATCTCGGTGCTTGACCGAAACGCCTTCGAAATGCTTTCGCGAATTGTGCAGGATTGTCATAGCCGATGCTCTGCGACACGTCCGTGACGCTGACACCCAGGTCAGCCGACAAACTTTCCGCCGCTCTATCCAGTTTCTTCGCCATGACGAATTGGTAGGGTGTGCTGCCGGTCGCGGCTTTGAAACGACGCGTGAAGTGATGCTTGCTGACGCCCGCGAGACCAGCAAGTTCCTCTACAGAGATATGTTGATCTATCCGGTCGCCCACATAGGCCGCGATGGAGGACACTGTGCGCAAGGAAAGCGGATGCACATCCGCGTAATCCGCAGAGGTGCTAGTGCTATCGTGCGGCTCATCGAGCAATTGGTGCACCACAAGCTGCGCCGCATGGAGCAAAACACCGTCGGACACGTTGCCAGAATTGGTGTAGCCAACCTGCATCATCGTTGTCTCAACCAGCGCATCTTTGAAAGACTTCGAAATGACGTCTCGCCGCAACCGTCTCGCCCAGTCATCGCCAAACGTATCGTGGAGCGCGTTGACTTCTATGGCCATCGCGATGACCCGCATGTCGGGCCACATGCCACTGCCCGGCGAAGATGGAGCCACAATGCAAATGTCGCCTGGAGCGAGGTCCATCTCCAAGGCTTGAGACGTGGTTTCCTGGCGCAAAAAACCACCGCCACTAACGCACAGAAAAATAAAGAGAGCCGGAACGACAGGAACTTTCCCCGCGTGGCTCTCATAACTCGCGTCATAGATCATGACAGTTCTGTCTTGGTTCACCTGAAAGCTGTTAACGTCAGCTCCCAGCGACGTCAGCTTGGCATACACAATGTCGTCTGGTGGTATCGGCATAAGAGATCCCACTTCTCATCCTGCTTAATTCATAAAAAAGCGGGAATGCACCATATCATCGCCCGATTGGGTTAGACCGTTGCGCCTAGCTTGTTTCAGGCTAGCCCAAAGGGAAAACGAAATCAAAGGCTTCAAGATGATGGGTTCGAGGGATGTCTCGATGCTTGCTTTGGTATGTGCGTTTGGCACGTCGCCCACGCTTGCATTGGCGCAATCAAATGATGTTTCGCAAGATCAACCAACCTTCTTGGGAACGCTTGTCCTACGCGGCGAAAAGGTGGGGCGTACCGTGGATGAGGTGCCACCAAGCGTTCTGGTGATCACGGGCGAAGAAGCCGCCAAACCGCAAAACAGCGACATCGACGATGTGATTGATGCGGTGCCCAATGTTTTGGCAAATGAAGGGTTCAAACCACCGGCCATTCGCGGCATCGACGGGTTGGGCGGTGATCGTGCGGCCATCACTGCAGGATCGCAGACCCGCATCCCGATCCTGATTGACGATGTGCCGCTACCCTCGGGAGAAGCTTCGGCCATTTCACTGACCACGCTCTGGGATGTCGAAACGGTCGAAGTTGCGCGTGGTCCGCAGCCAACGAGCACAGGTCGCAACGCATTCGGTGGGGCGATCCGTGTGTATACGAGAGATCCCATCTTTAAACAGGAAGCCGCGTTCCGTGCCCTGACTTTCAATTCGAATGGTGGGTATTCGACAGCGTTCATGGTCAACACACCCGTTGTTGAAAATCAGCTCGCGTTTCGATTTACGGGCGAATACTCAAATTCAGACAGCTACATTCTGAACGCACCCAATCCGGTTCCGGCTGGGTTTGATCCCAATGAAGAAAAGCGGCTCCGCCTGCGGGGTAAGGTTCTTTACGAGCCCGAAGGAATTGACGATCTGAGCCTCGTTTTTTCCGTGGACTACACGGATTTTCAGAACCCGACAGAAGGTTTTTTTAACGGCAACATCGAAAACCTCTCGATCACGCCACCGTTCTTCTTGTCCAACTCTTATGAGGACGTGGAACAGATCATTTACTCCGCGCGCCTGACCTATGATTTTTCCGATCAAGTGGCCTTGGTCGCGCGGGTCTCTCATCTTGACAACGACCTGGAATTTGTTGGCACAGGTGAGGTGTTCTCCCCGTTTCCAGGGTTCTCGATCACGGGTAACTCGACGTTCTTTGACAAGGACCTGACCGAGGTCGAAGCCTATCTGCAATTCAGCGATATTGGCATTCTTCGCAACGGCGTCTTCGGCGTGATCTATTCCCGTGAAGAGGAAGAAGGCGGCGGCAGTTTGGGCGTCCCCTTTTCCGTTGACGGGGCCATAGAGAACATTGGGATTTACGGCGAGGCTGAGGTGTCGGCCGACAGTCTCATAGAAGGTCTCACATTCGTCGCCGGCGCGCGATACGAGTTCGATGATCGCAGACGGGCCAGTCAATTGCCGCCTGGAACACCGCAAGGCGCGGCCTCTTTCAGTGAAGAGGAATTCCTGCCGAAACTCGGCGTAAGGTATGATGTCAATGAGAAGACAAGCGTTGGCTATACCTATTCGCGCGGGTTCCGGGGCGGCGGTCTTGATGTGGATCTGGGATCATTCCTCCAAGGTCTGCCCGTGAGTTCAGCGGTGTTCGGCCCTGAAACCATCGATCAGCATGAGATCTTTCTGAAATCATCGCTTTTGGACGGTCGTCTGAACATCGGCACCAGCGCGTTTTTCTACCGGTGGGATGACGCACAATTGCCTGGCGCTCAGCTTTATCCATTGGGCGGGCCTGCGCTTGGCAACGTGCCAGAAGCGGAAGGCTATGGCTTAGAGATCGAGGTTGATTATCAAGCCACCCCGTCCTGGACCTTTTCCGGCGGGCTGGGTCTTCTTGAAACTGAAATCACACAGGTCACACCCTTCCAGAGCGGTCTTTTGGGTCTGAGTCTGCCTCGGGCACCGGATACCACGGCCTCTCTGGGCGTGCTTTATGCGCCAGGAAACGGGTTCGAAGCTGGCGTCACCGCGCGCTACACGGCTGCGACAAGCTCCGCGCTCGGGCAGCCACGTCTGGGCGATTACACAGTGGTCGATCTGTCGATGGGGTACACGTTTGATACGCCCGGGGGCAGTAACATCCGCGTTGATGCTTTTGTCGAAAACGTCTTCGATGAGCGGTACCAGACCTTCGAAGAGGCTGTGTTCATCCCCGGATTCCAGAATTTGCGAAAGGCAGGTCGACCAAGGACAATTGGGGCAGGCGTTACGGTTAATTTCTGAACGTAGAACCACATAATTCAACAAGGCGGGATCAATGATGCGCTGGCGAATTCTCTCTGTGATTGGCGTTCTCTACGCGGTCCAATTTATTCCGCTGTTCTTTGCCATTATGGCGGTCCCAATCGTCATGCGCCAAGAAGGGCACTCTGCCACGACCATCGGTCTCGTCCAGTTGGCGGCGCTCCCCTACATCGCCAAATTTCTGTGGGCGCCGCTGATTGACAAGTTCAAACTTGGCCGGGAGCGCTACAAATCCTGGATCGCTGTCCTCTCGGCGTTGCACGTTCTCGCGCTCATCGTTTTGTCGTTTTATGACCCGAGCGGGCCGATCCTCCCCTTGTTTGTGGCGCTTTTCCTGGCGGTCATAACGGTCAGTACTCAGGATGTGGCCGTTGATGCGTTGGCCATCTCGCTCATGCGGCCCGCAGAACGCACGATGGGTGCAACCTTTCAAAATCTTGGCGCCTACACCGGTGCTGTGATCGGCGGCTT
>CAKZYL010000358.1 GCA_937884705.1 uncultured Roseovarius sp.
GTGAGGTTTTCAGGCAAACCAAGGGTCAACTCAGGATCCAGGAGCGCGACAGCGGGCTTCAATTCCGGGTGCCAGACGCAGAACTTCATGCCTTTGACAGTGTCCGTCACCATCGCTGTGCTTTCGGTTTCGGCCCCCGTGCCGGAGGTCGTCGGCACGCAGATCAGTTTGGGAAATGGCGTTTCACCCGCCATCGACGGCGCGGCTTTATCCGTGTCAAAATCCCAAAGATCAATCTCGTTATGCGCTGTGAGGCAAATCGCTTTACCGCCGTCCATGGCGCTGCCGCCGCCAATCCCGATCACGGCATCATGATCGCCCGCGCGCAGCGCGGCACACCCCGCTTCAATCTCGTCATCACGCGGGTTAGGAGAGATGTCCGAAAAAACTGCGTTCGTTAGCCCTGCAACGCCCAGAAGCTCTGCAAGCCGACCGATGAACGGCAAATCCCTACTGCCACGATCCGTGACTATGAGAGGACGTGTGATCCCGCTGCGCGCGCAATGATCTGCAATCTCAGCAATGCGACCCGGCCCGTAGGCTATGGGCACCGGAAAACCGTAATCCTGCGCATCGAGAAGCCCGGATGCCATGCGTCTACTCAGCCTCCAGTCCCAGTTCTTCTTGCCGGCCTTTGCTCCACGCAGCAGTCAGGCGATCCGCGATGATCGCGATAATCGCCATGCCGAGCCCGGCCACGATGCCAACGCCAAAGTCTCCATCGCCAAGGCCGATGTAGACTTGCTGGCCAAGCCCGTTCGTGCCCACAAGGGCGGCAATCACAAGCATCGCGATGCCGTACATGATGGTTTGATTGAGCCCCAGCATCATCACCGGCAGCGCGAGCGGCAGCTTCACCCGCCACAGGCGTTGCATCCGCGTGCACCCGATGCATGTGGCGGCCTCGATCACATAGGCGGGGACGGATCGCAGCCCATGTTCGGTGTAACGGATTGCCGGCACGATGGCGTAGGCCATGATCGCAAGTAACGCTGTGAATTCGCCGATCTTGAAGATCATCAAGAACGGGATCAGGATCACAAAAAGCGGCATCGTTTGCAGCGTGTCATTGATCGGGCGCAGCACTTTGGACACCCCGTCAAACTCAGACGCCAGAATGCCAAGCGTGGCCCCTAGCGCAAAGGACAGCAGCACCGCGATGCCGCACAGGTAGACCGACAGCATGGCTTGCGGCCAGACGCCGGACACAACAAGGAACATCAAACTCAGCGCTGTCCCGATCGCCAGTTTCGGCCCTGCCAGTTGCCAACTCAGAAGGGCGGCCACCGCGACGATGGCTGGCCAGGGCATCCGCGTCAGTCCGAAATAAATCAACATCGCAGCAAAGAACACCGCAACACCGGCCCCGCTCCCCTTGCTGCGCGCCACCCAAAGGATGACCGCCGCTGCAATCGCTGCGTAGCCAATCCGCAGGGGCGTTGTGAACTCAAAGCCCCATGTGAACGGGCTGACTGTCTCGTTCAGGCCGATTTTCACCGGCAGCATGATGAAGAAGAATGCCACCGATTTGATCGTGTTGATCGCATCTGAGTACTCCACCACAACGAACGTCACAGCGTCGTTGAGGTATTGCGCGGGAAAGATCTCCCATGCGCGCGGATACGCGCTGAGCGCGGGAAACACCTGCGCCAAAGCGGCCGTGAACAGGGCCAGACCACCCGCGATCAGCCACATGCGATAGCGTGACCAGAGGGGCTCGTTCAAAATGGGTTCTTTCGGCTCGGCAATGGCCGCCGCCGCCGTGATCCGATCCATCACCATGGCCATCAGCGCGATCACGATCCCCGCCAGCAGGCTTTCCCCAAACTGCGCTTTGCGCATGGTCGACAGGACTTCCCAGCCAATGTCAGCCGTGCCCCCGATGATGGACGCAATGATCACCATGGAGAACGCCGCCATCGTTGTCTGGTTCACGCCCAAAAGGATCTGTCGCATCGCCGAGGGCACGCGCACGCGCCAAAAGAGCTGTCGCATGGTCGCGCCTGACATCAGCCCGGCTTCGATCACCTCATCGGGCACGCGGCGTAGGCCCAGCATGGTGTTACGCACAGTGGGCGGGAACGCATAGAGGATCGATGCAATGAGACCCACCACCGGCCCAAAGCCAAAAAGAAGCAAGATGGGCAGAAGATAGGCGAAGGCAGGCACTGTCTGAAGCAGGTCCATCACAGGTTTGATGATCCGCTCTGCGCGGTCTGAGAAGAACGCCAGCGCGCCCAAGCCGAACCCGATGCCCACCGCCATCGGCACAGAAATGGCCACAAGCGACAGCGAATTCATAGATTCCGGCCAATACCCGATGACCACCATGTAAAGCACGGCCAGAAAGGTGAAAATCGCAAGCGACGTGCCCGAGACAGCGTAGGCCACGAATGTCAGCAGGACGAGCGTGACCGACCAGGGCAGCCATTGCAGAAACTCTCGCACAGCGCTCATGGGGATATCCATCACCGCCGAGAAGGCTTTGAAGGCCGGGCCAAAGACGGCCACCGTCCAATCCATGGCCGCGTTCAGCCACGGCGTGATCGGCAAAACCCAAGCTTCTGGGTACTCGATCAGCCATTTGGCGGCGTCCGACATAAAGAGCATGGCGAGGGTCAGTGCCCCAAGCCCCGCCCAAATCATGCGCAATTGAGCCTGTGCCATCACGCCGCTCCCGCAGCCATGGCCGAGGCACGATCCGGCCCGCGATCTGCGTCCTGATGGGCCAAAGCGGCAATCACGCTGGTCGCTGTAACCACGCCCATCGTTTCCCCATCGCGCATGGCTTTCACGCCGTCTTTGCTTTGGGCCAGGAGTGGCAGCAGCTCTTCAACGCTACAATCACACTCCCGCTCGGGCATGTCGCCACCGGCCTGCGCCTCCCGGTCCAACACATCAAGTGCTTTCAGGACCCGAACCATCGGGACTTCCTCGGTGAATTCGGCAACGTAGTCATCGGCCGGATTGACAATCAAATCAGACGGTTTGCCCATTTGAACGACCTGGCCATCCCGCATGATCATCATCCGATCTGCAATACGCAGCGCTTCTAGGAAATCATGCGTAATAAAAACGATCGACTTTTGCAGCGTCGTCTGAATGCGCAGGAATTCATCCTGCATCTGCCGGCGGATAAGCGGATCAAGCGCCGAAAACGGCTCGTCGAGGAACCACAGCTCTGGTTCAATCGCCAAAGAGCGGGCAATCCCCACCCGCTGCTGCTGACCGCCTGAGAGCTGCTTGGGATAAGAGGTCTCGCGCCCCTCTAACCCCACCAGCTCAATCACGCGGCGCACTTTTTCAATCTGTTCGCTTTTGCCCAACCCCTGCAACGACAGAGGGAACGCGATATT
This sequence comes from uncultured Roseovarius sp., assembly GCA_937884705.1. Lineage (GTDB taxonomy): Bacteria > Pseudomonadota > Alphaproteobacteria > Rhodobacterales > Rhodobacteraceae > Roseovarius. The sequence continues at coordinate 3,357 of CAKZYL010000358.1, forward strand.
GTCCCACACGCTCAGATGCGGCATCAGGCCAAAATTCTGAAACACCATTCCCATCTTGTGGCGGCGGATATCAATGAGGTCTTTGTCGGATTTTTTCAGAAGATCTTCGCCGTCGAGAAGGATCTCGCCGTGCGTGGCTTCAATCAGCCGAGACAGGCAGCGCACCACCGTGGACTTGCCAGAGCCAGACAGCCCCATGATGACAAAAATCTCGCCGACATGAACGTCAAAACTGACATCTGCAGCAGCCGGGATCGCCCCGTCAGCGCGCATTCGCGTGCAGAGCTCCGGTGTCGCTGCACTGCCAACGTCGGACTTAAAGTAAGGCGCGTTTTCGCCCGCGTAGACTTTCCAGATATTCCGGCAAGACAGCTTCACCTCACCCAGCCCGTTTTCCATGGCGCGTTTCCCTCATGGTGCACGGTGCCAGGGGCCAGTCCAGCGGACCGGCCCCGCACCTAAAAGATCAAAGGTGTCGGTTAGTTCTTGGCAGCTTCGCCAGCCGCCACCCATGGTGCCCAGGTCGACTCGTTGGCAGACACCCATTCCGCGACCACCTCTTCGAGGTCCCGACCCTTCTGGTCGATCTCGAGCATCATGGCGTTTTGAACGTCATTGCCGATCGAATAGGCCTCATAGATCGCATTCGCACCTGGGTAGGCATCTGCAAACCCTTTACTGGCAATTTTGCTGATCGAAGCCTGCTGGAACCCGCAGGCATTGCCCTTGGATTGTCCGCTTTCCTCAACGCACTCGCCATCAGCGGCGTCCCATTCAACCCAGTTCATTTCGTTTTCCGCAAACAGCCAATGGGGCTGCCAGAACATCACCAGAACAGGATCTTCAGCGGCGACAGCGGCTTTGATCTCGGCGATCATAGCCCCTTCAGAGCCACCGGCGATCGGCGCGAACGGAATGCCGATCTGGTCAACCACGTCTTTGGAACGTGTGCCCCAATCGGCCGGATAAGTGATCAGACGGCCATTCGGGAAGGTATCGGCCGCGGCAAATGCCTGGGCGCACTCATAAAGCGCTTCATAGGCTGGCAGGCCGGGGCACTTTTCTTCCATGTAAGGCGGATAGATCCAGCCTTCCTGCGGCTGAAGTCCAAGATCGCCCAAAACGACAATGTCGCCGGCCTCGACCGCTTTGGGGTAGATGTCGCCCACGTTGTTGGTCCAGGTTTCCGGCTGCACATGCAGATCGCCCTGCGCGATCGCCGCGAACTGAGGCACGGCGCCTGCGGTGACGAACTCAACCGTATATCCGGCTTTCTCGAAAAGCGTCCCGAGAATATGCGCCGATACATGCTGCCCGGTCCATTCATTGATCGGTATCTTAATGGGATCGCTGGAATCTGCCATTGCAGCCCCTGCGAGCCCGAGGCTCAGAGCCGTCGTGGCCAATAGCTTGGTGAAAGTCATAGGTAATCTCCCTGTTTTTGTGCCCGTTTTGGCGCGCGGGCTTACATTGGTGTCTTTGCACAACCGCATTGATGCACAGTTTTAAAGGGTTATCAAAAAAAAACTCGTCGCAGCCAGATGCTTGCAACCTGCAGTAGCCAAAGAGCTTTTCGAGAAACCCCCTGAATCTTAGGTTTTGGAGCGGTGTCGTTTTGCAATGCACGACAATCTCGGCCACACTCTGATCGTGGATGAGGAGCCCGGTATGCCCAAACCAATCGCGGAAAATTGGTTCACCGTAGAACACCTAAGTGATGGCGTTTCGCGGATTTACGAGCCGCATATGGCAGACTGGTTGCGCTGCAACATATGGCACGTGCGCGGGCGGGATCGCGATCTGGTCATCGATACTGGTATGGGCGTGCGCCCGATGCTTGAAGAGATGACACAGCTGACCCAGCGCCCTGTCACTGCCATTGTCACGCATAGTCATTTTGACCATTCCGGCGGACTCTATGAGTTCAAGACAAGGTGCTGCCATCCGGTTGAAGCGCCCACCATGGCGGCACCAACGCTTGCCAACACTGTGGCGGACACGGGGTATGTGCGGGCCGAGGCCTTTACGGCCCTGCCCTATGAGGGCTTTTCCTACAAAGACTATTTCGTACGCCCTGCCCCGATCACAGATATGCTGGATGAAGGCGACGTTATCGATCTGGGCGACAGGGTCTTTGATGTCATGCACCTTCCTGGCCACTCTCCAGGCTCGATTGCGCTCTATGAAAAGGAGACGGGCCTGCTGTTTTCCGGCGATGTCGTTTATGACGGAGAGTTGCTGGACGATCTCTTTCATTCAAACGCAGAGCATCTGGCCGAAAGCTTGAACCGGCTCCGCGAGCTGCCTGTCAACACAGTCCATGCCGGACACTACATGTCATTCGATCGCCAAAAATTGCGAACCATCATTGATGAATATCTGGCGGGCGGGCGCAGGCCCGGCGATCTGGACGCATGGATCAGAGGCGAAATGGAAAAAACAGGTGAGTGATCGTGTCGCTGTTGTGACGGGCGGTCTGGCCGGGATTGGACAGGCCATTGCCGTGACCCTGGCATCACAGGGCATGCACGTGGCCATCGGTGCGCGCCGCGGCAAAGACGCGGCCTTGCAACAGCGCATGCGAGAAACCGTCGGGCCAGAGACCTTTGTCGACGCATTAGATGTCTGCGATGAACGCTCAGTCACAGCCTTTTTTGACGGCGTCGCTCAACGTATTGGGCCGGTTGATATCTTAGTGAATGCGGCAGGCGTGACATTGCATCAGACAGTCACGGATCATTCCCTTGAAGACTGGCGCGCTGTGATGGATACAAATCTCACGGGCCCATTCCTGACCACCCGCGCAGCCCTGCCTGCAATGATCGCGCGGGGATGGGGCCGCATTGTAAACATCGGCTCCACCGCTGTGCGGACCGCGCAACCTGACTATCCCGCCTACTGCGCCTCCAAAGCTGGGCTCTTGGGCCTGACCCGTGCCGTCGCGCTCGAAGGCGCGCCGCATGGGGTCAGCTGCGTTATGATCAGTCCGACTTGGGTGGAAACGGACATGCTGCGATCAAGCGCGGCCAAGATGGCCACTGCGTCAGGCCGCACCCAGGAAGAAGAAATTGCCCAGATTGCAAGGTCAAACCCGCAGACCCGATTGGTTCAACCCGATGAGGTGGCAGCGCTGGTGGCCTTTTTTTGTTCCGATCAGGCCCCGGCCCTTACGATGGAAGATATTCAAGTCAACGCGGGCGCACTTTGGTAAATCCGTCTCAGCGCAGATGGCGTTTCAAAAAGGCACCGCATTCCTGAAGGGACAACCGCGCCTCGGGCAGTTCATCATAAAATTCAAATACGTGCCAAAGCCCGTCGTAAACATCCAGGCGCACGTCCTGCCCGGCCATGCGCATACGCCGGGCCAGTTCGGCGCATTGGCTGAACAGCAGATCACGCGTGCCGGTGGTGATCATTACAGGTGGGCCTTCGCGGGAAAACTCTCCGTTGATCGGAGAGATCTCTGGCCGCGATGGGTCAGCTTGGGCGGCATACATGTCCGATGCTGCTAGGCAATGCGCGTAGCTGAGCGTGGGATCACGCCCGTCATTGAGCTGCATGGCCTCCCCGCCATGGGTAAGATCACACCAAGGCGACAACAAAAGCACGGCAGAGGGCGCGTGCGACGCGCGCAACATCAAGGTCAGCGCGAGATTGCCACCCGCAGACTCGCCCGCAATCGCCAACTTGGGATCGTCCCTTTGCAGCGCTTCAAAGACTGACCACGCGGCCTCATGCGCGGCAGGCCAAGGATGCTCCGGCGCCAGCGGATACTCAATCGAAACGACCCGCGCCCCGGCTTGGGCACTCAGCGCGGCGCTGACAATCAGATCCTCCTCAGCGCTGCCTGCAACGTACCCACCGCCAAAGCAGTAGAGCACGGTGCCGTTCACTTTACCTCTTGGCGCGATATCGAGGCACGTCTGGCCAGCAATCTCCACCGTTTGAACGGTGACATCGTGACGTGTCCGCGCGCGTGCGGCGCGCGGCAGAAAGGCTGCTTTCGATGCCTGCCTATGCGCGGCAACCGTGCTGGGGGTGGGAGGCTCGCTGGTCTCTGCCTCTAAGCTCTTGAGCAACGCCGTAGCCTCTGGGCTCAAATACGCCTTGGATGTCATGCCTTCGTTTCTCGCTTTAAAAACATCATTGCAGGCTCCACCAATCCCGCCGAGATGATCAGGATCAACCCGATGATTTCACGCGCGCCCAAGACTTCATCAGCCCAGATGGCCGCTGTGATTGCGCCGACAACCACCTCTGTGGTGAACAAAAGCCCGGCCACCCCCGGGTTGAGGTGGCCCGGCGCGAAGACCGCGGCAAGACAAGCAGGGATCGTCAGCACGAATGTAATCGGCAGAACCCAGCTCAACGCGTCCCACAGCTGATCCATCGTCGGGGCTGTCAGCATGCCCTGTGCTGTGACGAGCAAAGAGACAATCAGGCAGGCGATCGCGGAACTTGCAAAAAAATTGATGCCGTGCACGACATACCCGATTTTTTGTTGCATCAGGATCAAAAGCGCCGCCGCGGCCCAGACAAATCCGCTGATAAGCGCGCACCAATCGCCAAGATTTTGCGGAATGGGCAGGCCGGTATGCTGGCCAAAAACGACGTAGAGCCCCGCAAAACACAGGCCAAGCGTGCCCATCCGCGCCGGTGTTATAGGGTCTTTGAGGAAAATCCACGCCAAGAGGAACCCCCAGGCGGGCATCGCGTAAAAGAGGACAACGACGCGTACGACGTCGGTGTAGAGAAACGCGGTTGCGTAAAGCGCAAACGCAATGCCCCCAACGATACCACCTGACAGGGCCCACAGGCTGTTTTCAGCATAGACGGCGCGATACCTCCAAATAAAGGGTAAGCAAAAGAGGACCGGCAGACCGGCAAAGAGAACCATGGACCATGGTCCCACAAACCCACTGTCCTCTAACGCGCGCAGCGGGATCCAAAAGACGCCAAACGCAATGCCCGCATAGAGGCCTGCAAATACGGCCCAGCGTTCAACCGACATGCGGCAAAACACTCAACTTGGCTGAAGACGATGACATTGGGGAGGATCCGTCGTACCTGGGCGCTACTGGCGCAGGCCCAATACTAGGCATTGAAAGGACCACCGTCGAGCCGAACTATGGATCAGGCGAGAGAAAATCCAAGGGCGAATGGAACAGGGCGTGGGTGCGATGCTTCTTTCACCAAGACGGCGAGCGCAGGGCGCCTGTTCAAGCGCATCATGATCTTCAGGGCGGCGAAATCTTTGAAAGATTTCGGTCCGCATTCTTTCAAAGAATGCGCGGCCCTAGCGACGAATCTTTTGCGTCAGTTCCAAAAGCACGAGTGACACCGCAGCCCAAATCAGGATCGCAAACGGCCCGATCCCAAACTGCCGAGACCACCGCGCGATCATATCGCCGCGCGGGTGTAAGCCCATCTCTGCCAACCAGTGTTGATTGGTCCACAACTGAAACGGCCAAAAGGGCGACAGATAGAGGATCACCGGCACGCAAAGTAGCGTTACGATAAAACACAGGATCAACCGGTGCTGCGGGACGTCATCACTCATGGCCGCGCCACCGTTTCATAATCCGGCGTGAAGATCAGCAGATCCCCGCGTTTTTCCACCTGACCTTCCAGCGTGACATACTCGCCAACCATATCGAGCATGACTTGCGGGCGTTCTGACATGCCCATCCC
>CAKZYL010000359.1 GCA_937884705.1 uncultured Roseovarius sp.
CATGGATCATTTCCTTTACCGTGACGGCGAGCTTTACGCCGAAGACGTGCCGGTGGCAGACATTGCGGCCGAGGTCGGCACGCCGTTTTATTGCTATTCCACCGCCACGCTGACCCGGCATTTCAAGCTCTTTGATGATGCACTTTCCGGCATGGACCACCTCGTTTGCTATGCGATGAAAGCGGCAAGCAACCAGGCTATTCTCAAGACACTTGCAGATATTGGTGCAGGGATGGATGTCGTGTCTGGTGGGGAGTACCTGCGCGCGAAGGCGGCTGGTGTGCCGGGTGAGCGCATTGTATTTTCCGGCGTTGGCAAAACGCGCGAAGAAATGCGGATCGCGCTTGAAGGTGGCGTTCGACAGTTCAACGTCGAAAGCGAACCCGAAATGGCGGCTCTGAGCGAGGTGGCGACATCTCTGGGCGTCACAGCGCCAATCACGGTAAGGGTCAATCCCGACGTTGATGCCAAGACACATGCCAAGATCGCGACCGGAAAATCAGAGAACAAGTTCGGCATTCCGATCTCACGCGCGCGGGAGGTCTATGCCGAGGCGGCGAAACTGCCCGGGTTGGATGTCATTGGGATCGACGTGCATATCGGATCTCAGCTGACAGAGCTGGAGCCATTCCGCCTCGCCTATCAGAAGGTGGCGGATCTGACCGAAACCCTGCGCGCCGATGGGCACAACATCCGGCGTCTCGATCTGGGCGGCGGATTGGGCATTCCCTACACGGTCAGCAATGAGGCGCCGCCGCTGCCGATGGACTACGGCGCTTTGATCAAAGAGACGGTAGGCCATCTGGGTTGTGAAGTGGAGATTGAGCCAGGCCGCTTGGTTGTCGGCAATGCAGGCATCTTGGTCAGCCGTGTGATCTATGTGAAATCGGGCGAAGGGCGCGATTTTCTGATCCTCGATGGAGCCATGAATGATCTCATCCGGCCCGCCATGTATGACGCGCATCATGACATTGTGCCGATCGTGGAACCCGCCCCTGGCAACGAAATGCAGCCCTATGACATTGTCGGCCCTGTTTGCGAAAGCGGGGATACATTTGCCAAGAATCGCATGATGCCGCCTTTGGCAGACGGCGACCTGGTCGCCTTCCGCAGTGCGGGTGCTTATGGCGCTGTCATGGCCAGTGAGTACAATACGCGACCATTGGTCCCCGAAGTTCTGGTGAATGGGCATCAATTCGCCGTCATCAGAGCACGTCCAACCTTTGACGAGATCATAAATCGCGATACCATCCCTATATGGTTGTAATAGGCTTTCCGGTTCGGATCGCCTGACCGGATAGGACACATGCGAGACGCGCCAGACCTGCAAACCATGTTGACGCGCCTCAGGCGGCCTTTGCGCTTGACCTGGGCGGGCTTGATTGCCGAACGCTTGGTGCAGGCGTTCTGGCCGCTTTGGACGGTGATTGCTGCTGCCAGCGGTGCTTTGATGCTCGGGCTGCAGGATATGCTGCCGGTCGAGGTTGTCTGGATCGCCTTTATCGCAACCGGGGCCGCGTTTGTGGCGTTTTTGGTTTTGGGAATTTGGCGTTTCTCTTGGCCCAAAAGATTTGAGGCTGTCGCACGCCTGGATGCAACGATGAAGGGCCGTCCGCTTGCGGCGCTTGCAGACAATCAGGCCATTGGCGCAGGCGACAGCGCGTCGGAGACGCTTTGGAAAGCCCATTTGGGCCGCATGGCGGACCGGGCCAAAGACGCCGAACCGGTTGAGCCCGATCTGCGCCTGTCCAACCGAGATCCCTTCGGTCTGCGGTATGTCGCGCTCTTGGGGCTGGTTGTGGCGCTTCTTTTTGGATCTGTGGCGCAGGTCGCCTCGGTGTCTCAACTGGGCCCGACGGCGGCTGCGCCGACGTCTACGGGGCCGTCCTGGGAGGGCTGGATCGAACCGCCGCTCTATACAGGATTGCCGAGCCTTTATCTCAGTGATCAGGCCGAGGAGGTCCGTGTGCCGCATGGCAGTAAGGTCACTTTGCGCTTGTACGGCGAGGTCGGTGCACTTTCAGTGACCGAAACGGTGTCCGGGCGCACAGAAGACGTTGGCGCCGCGACCGATCCCGAGCAGGACTTCGAGATCCTTGCCGATGGCATACTCAAGATTGACGGGCCGAGTGGGCGCGAATGGTCTGTCATTGCCGTTCCTGATGAGGCGCCGGCGGTTGCGCTGATTGACGAAGGCGTGACCACCACCTTTGACGGGCAAATGAGCCAGCCCTTTGAGGCCGCAGATGACTATGGCGTTGAAAGCGGCCGCGCCATTTTCAGCCTCGATATGGGGCGTTTGGATCGCCGGTATGGTCTGGCCTCAGAGCCGGAACCGCGCGAAGATATAAAGCTTGAATTGCCGATTCCGATCGCTGGGGATCGCGCCGACTTTGTCGAGACCCTGATCGAAAACTTGTCCGAGCATCCTTGGGCACACCTGCCGGTGACGCTGGAACTTGAAGTCAGAGATGCCAGCGGCCAGATCGGCCTGAGTTTGCCGCGCCGCATGGATCTGCCTGCGAGGCGGTTTTTTGATCCGCTGGCGGCCTCCATCATTGAAATGCGGCGCGATCTGTTGTGGACGCGCGACAATGCAAACCGCGTCAGCCAGGTTTTACGCGCGGTATCCCATGAACCCGAAGACGGGCTTTTCAGATCGGAGGGCTCTTACCTGCGCCTTCGCGTGCTTTTGCGCCGGATGGAAAGTATGGTGAGCGAGGCCACATTCACGCCGGAAGCCCGCGATGAGATTGCGCAAGGATTGTGGGATCTCGCGATTATCCTTGAGGATGGAGATATCGGAGACGCGCTTGCCCGCATGCAGGAGGCCCAAGAGCGGCTGAGCGAGGCCATGCGCAATGGTGCGAGCGAAGAGGAAATCGCGCGCCTGATGCAAGAGCTGCGTGACGCCACGCAGGACTATCTGCGCCAGCGGTCGCAACAGGCGCAGCGCGACGGCGAGCAAAACGGCGAACAACAGCAGATGCCGGATAACATGACCTCGCTTGATCAGCAGGACATCCAGGACATGATGGATCGGATCCAAGAGCTTATGGAAGAGGGTCGCTTCGCTGAAGCCGAACAGGCGCTTCGGGAATTCCAGGAAATGATGGAAAACCTGCGCATGGCCGAAGGTCAGCGAGGCCAGCAAGGCGACAACCCGGGCCAGGAAGCCATGGAAGGGCTGGCGGAAACGCTGCGAGATCAGCAAGGTCTGTCGGATCAGGCTTTCCGGGATCTGCAGGAACAGTTCAATCCCGATGCGCAGGCCGGCAACAACCAAGCCAATGAAGGCCGCAGTGGCGATCAGGGCCGCGGCGAGCAGCATGAGGGCGAGGGTGCTGGCCGTGGCAATCAACAGAGCGACAGCCAGGGCAATCAAAGCGCGCAAGGAAGGTCAGCACAGGAAAGCCTTGCCGATCGGCAGCAAGCATTGCGCCAGGAACTGGATCGCCAGCGCCGCAATCTTCCCGGTGCCGGAACCGAAGGCGGTGATGCCGCGCGGCGCTCTTTAGAAGATGCGGATCAAGCGATGCGCGGTGCGGAAGAGGCCCTGCGCCAAGATGATCTGGCAGAAGCCATTGATCGACAGGCCGAAGCCATGGAAGCGCTGCGTGAAGGCATGCGAGAGCTGGGTGAAGCGATGGCCGAAAACCAGCAAAGCCAGCAAAATGGCCAAGGGCAGGCGCGCGGCCAGTTCAGCGGTGAAGAAAGCCAGGATCCCCTTGGCCGCAACCGCAATGGTGGTGCACAAGTGGGCGACGATCGAGGCACAATCCCGGACGGCGATGTGTATCGTCGGGCGCTTGAGCTGGTGGATGAGATACGCAGAAAATCCGGCGATGCAGAGCGATCAGAGCTGGAACGCAATTACTTCGAACGCCTTCTCGATCGGTTCTAGCATTTCAATCACGGCTGGACGTGAAGCGCCCCACATATCGGGGATCAATGTGCCCGCTTCCCATGTTCGTGAAACTGCCAATCATCAGGATTGCTCACACCAGGCGCTACTGACCAAGGATCTGCTGCAACGCGGCCCGCCCTTGATCTACAAACTGCGTATAGGACGCCAGCGGCGCCTCAAGTCCTGGGACCCACTGCGCAAACTGCGGTGCCAAAATGTATAGGCCGGCCGCGAGCACTGCCAAAAGGATAGACAGGCGCAGGCCGCGGCCAAAACCGCGCTTCGCCTCTTTTTGAGTAGCAACCCGGCTCCCGTCGCGGGCCGCCGCAGCCTCCGCCGCGCCCTCGCTCTGCGATTCAATTTGATGATCTACGTCGTCCACTTGGGGAAGAAGGTTCGCACGGGTGCCCAGATCAATCTCAGGCTCCTGCGGTTCTGGGGCCTCTGGATCCGGGTGCTGCACCAGGTCTGAGACAGGTTCTTCTACAGCTTCGTCAAATCCGCGCAGACGTGCCATGCGCGCCTTGGCCTCTCGCGACCGCCGTTCGAGCTCCTGGGTCTCTCCAGGGCCGAGATCCGGTTGCCTCTCAAGCTCATCCGCCATGTCGGCTTCGCGCGCGCGGGTTTCAAGCTCGGCTTCTTCTTTCAGAACACTTGCGACGTCCTCTGGCAGATCTCGGCGCGGCGGGTTGGGTGATGGGCCTTCATCTTCGTCATA
>CAKZYL010000360.1 GCA_937884705.1 uncultured Roseovarius sp.
CTGGAGAACGCGGTTCACCATCATGATCTGTCCAAAGGTCATGTGACGGTAGTAAGCCGCATGGCGGGAAAACGCGTACAAATCACGGTCGAAGACAATGGCCCTGGTCTTGAATCTGACGTCCGAGATCTGGTCTTCGATGCGCTCTTCACCATGCGCTCGCGCGAAGCGACTGGCCGGGCTGGGCTCGGTCTGACAATCGCACGGAAACTCGTCACGAAATTTGGTGGTAAGATTGAATTGGCGGATGCCTCCCAGGGTCGCGGACTGGCGGTGCATTTTGATCTGCCCGTTCGAGAGCGCTGGTGACAGGCCCCTTCACGTTGCGCGTTCAATGAGCGGTGAGGCTCACGTGGCCTAGTTCGGCTCGGTCGGCTTGTGCCCTGGTTCGGTCCTCTGTAAGAGCGGATCAGGGTGTGACGGCGGCCCGCCCCTCAAAGCCGGGTCACACTTTCAATGATCTTGGTGCCATCATTCCGGTACGCGCTGCATGACCGACCTTGAGACGCCCATTCCGCGGGGCACATCCTACAAGTCCAATAGCCTGAGAGAGGCTGAAAGCGCGAATGTGGACAACCTTTTGGCATGGGTTCTCCGCCTCATTCCCGACGACGTGAGACCAGACTTCACAGACAATGTACTTGCCAACCTAAAAGCATGCATCCGCGTCGCATACACGCACTACGAACTCTTTGATGCAGAGTTTTATCGCGACAACTACCTCCGTGGAACACCCGAGGATCGCTCCGATATCGATCCTTATGAACACTATCTCGAAGAGGGGCGCTACAGGGGTTTCTCCCCCAATCCCTACTTCGATGCAGATCAATACTTGCGCCACAACACGGACATTTCATCCATCTCCATCGATCCGTGTCTGCATTACATGTTCTACGGTTGGAAGGAACATCGCACGAGTGGGACCGCGTTTGACGCGCACGGGTATCTCGAAGGCAATCCAGATGTAAAAGCGGCAGGCTCTGTTCCATTTCAGCATTTCATGCTGCACGGCCGCGCCGAAGGCCGCACGCCCAACGGAAAATCCAAGCTTTTCAATGAACTTGATGCGCGCTTGGGAGAGAATGTATCTCCCGACAAGCTCAGCCTTGGGACGTTGGTGTTTGTGAGCCATGATGCTGAGTTCGGAAGGGCACAAGACGCTTTACGATCCATTGGCCAATGGGTGCACCAAAATACAGCCTATTCTGTGCGCTTTGTTACCCTTAAAAACGGACCAAGCTTGCCGGAATTTGAAGAGATCGCACCGACGTTGGCTCTGCAAAGTGACGATGGTTCAGAGGTGTCTCTCGATCTGCTTGAGACGTTATGCGGCCCCGATCTGCGCGGTGTGATTTTGAACTCGGCCCAAAGTGTGCCGGTTCTAGAGTACTTTCCCAAAGACTTGCCTTGCCTTGCCTACATAATCGAACACTCTGCCGCGCTGCGAGCGAGTGAAGCAGACGCGACACTGATCAAGGATCGCGTCAAAAAGATCATCGTTGAGAGCGAGGCCATCGGCGTCGCACTGTGCGATCAACTCGGTATTCCGGAGGAACGTTTGCAGATCTTGCAAGTCGTCGAGCAAGAAGGCGAACGCACGCCTAACACCCAAGCCGGTACTCGGGCCACATCGCCCGGATGGGCGGATCAAACCGGTCCGCAGATTTTTGCTCTTATTCAACGCGCCGCGAATCTGAAACCATCTGTGAGCGTCATCGTGCCAAACTACAATTATGCCGATTACCTGCCGCAGCGCTTAGCCTCTATCGAGGCGCAGAGTTTCCAGGATTTTGAGGTCATCCTGCTTGATGACAGCTCCACCGATGGGTCCGTTGCCATCCTCGAAAATTGGGCTCGCGCGCGGCCTAATACGCGCGTGATCGTCAACGAGGCCAATAGCGGATCCCCATTCAAGCAATGGATCAAAGGGATGGAACTGGCGCAGTCTGATCTGATCTGGATCGCTGAGGCGGATGATTTTTGCGGCCCCGACCTGCTGTCCACGCTGGTATCTTCATTTGCGGATCGAAACACGTCCCTCGCCTATGCAAAATCCGTGCCCGTGAATGCCAAGGGCGAGGTTCAGGGCGACTATCAAGCGCTCTATCTCAATCGCATCTCCGAAGGCCGCTGGTCTGCCCCTTATGATGTGACAGATCATCAAGAGGCCAACCTGGGCCTAGGCATCGCCAATTGCATCCCAAATGCCAGTGCCGTGATGTTGCGCAAATTCACACCGGAGCCGGAATTTGAAGCGCGTGTTACGTCCATGCGCATGTGCGGAGACTGGTATTTCTATTTGCATGCCATGCGCGGTGGGCGCGTGTCCTATTGCGATGCGGCGAGCAATTGTCACCGCCGTCATCCGAGGACAGTCACGGCGCAAACCGAAGGTTCTTCGCTCTACTTCGACGAGTTGCAAACTGTGCGCGATTACGTGCAAGACACATACTCACTTGGCTCGGCCACGATGGCCCGTATTGAGCGGTTCGTCACCCAGGACTTGGATCGGTTCGAGGTGACAGATCCCGCGGACCGTGCCGCGATACTCACGCGCGCAACGCGCACCAAGCCTGGCAAGCACTTGCCATCCGTCCTTTTCGTGGTGTCAGATCTTTCCCCCGGAGGCGGGCAAATGTTAGCGGTGCGCATGGCCAATGCGTGGGCCGCCATGGGCGGGCGTGCTCTCCTGGCAAATGTGGCTTACCTGCCGAGCCATCCCGAAGTCGTGTCGCAGATCTCCTCCCGTGTCGCGTTCATTCCTGACTTGGGCCAAGGTGACGCTGGCCTCAATACGATTTGCGCGAACTATGATGTTGATATCATCCACTCCTCAATGTGGTGGGCGGATGCATATGTGGCGACCCACGGGATCGAGGATGTGCCTCACATGCCGTGGCTCACGACCATGCATGGCTGTCATGAATCGATACTGGAAAACCCGCAGATTGATCATCGCTTCCACGACCTTATGGGCTACATGCGCCAGCGTATGGATGCCTGGGTTCCGGTTGCAGAAAAGAATATGCGGATTTTTGATCGCGTAGGCATGCCGGACCACGTCACGCGCATTCCAAATGGTGTTCCTGTCAATCTGCCCCGCAGCCTCACGCGGGAAGAGTTGGGCCTGCGCGAAAGCGCTGTGGTTCTTTGTCTGGCGTCCCGCGCGATTGAGACGAAAGGCTGGGCGGCGGCCGCCCAGATGGTGCAGTCTCTTAATTCCGAAGGCCTGAGTGTAGATCTCATTCTTCTCCGTATCATTAAAACCTATGAGGATTTGAAAGAGCTGGATCTGCCTCACGTGCACCTTTACGGCCATCGTGGGAACATTCAAGACTACATGGCTGCTTGCGATATCGGCATTTTGCCCAGTTTCTTTGTGGGAGAATCTATGCCTCTCGTCCTTTTGGAATTGATGGCCCTCGGCAAACCTATCGTTGCCACAGATGCTGGCGAAATTCCCTTTCTAGTGGCTGATGGAGATGCGCCGTGCGGCCTCATTGTTCCGCTTGTTAATGCGGGGCAGCTTGACGCGACGGCGTTCCGGCATGCTTTGAAGGCGTTGATTGCGGATCCAGATCGTCGTTCGCAATTCGGGGCTGCCGCGAAGCACCGGTATGAAACGCGTTTCACGATTGAGCATATGATGGAGAGCTACCGACAAGTTTACGAGGACGTTTTGAGGCGCAGAGCGCGGGATAAAACCGCTTCGTGAAAATGCGCAGCACTATTCACTCTAATCTTGGGACTGCCGGCTCAAACGCGCGACAGGTGCAGTTTGTACAAGCTCGCGACATCAAATCGGAACGCTAGGCTTCGATTTGTTTGGAGCAGACGCCTTTTGAGGTCCGCTTCCGGGTAACGTTTCGTCGCTATGTGATCTTAACGCAGCGCAGGCGCGTTTGGCCGTGTTAGAGAACGTGGTGCCAACGCCCTAGCGCCTTATTCTTCCGCCCTCAGTCCCACCGCTTCAATGCCCGCAACGGCGGCAATCACGTCATTGTCGGATGTATCGCCGGTTACGCCAACCGCGCCTATTATGGAGCCGTCCGCGTCGCGGACCAGAACACCGCCCGGCACCGGCACGACGTTTCCGCCGAAGACACCGTTCATCGCCGCCATGAAGTAAGCCTGCTGATCGGCACGCGCCATCTGAGCGCGGCCTGCCATACCCAACATGATAGAGCCATATGCCTTACCATGCGCAATCCCAAACCGACCGGGAGAGGCGCCGTCTTCGCGTTCGAAGGCCCTCAGATGTCCGCCCGTGTCCAACACCACAACGGATAACGGTTTGAACCCCTCGGCACGACCTTTCGAGATGGTTTCGCGAATGATTGTCCTCGCAGTGTCGAGTGAAATTTCAGTCATGGTCAAGTCCTATCGGTCACAAGATTACAATTGCGCTGCTTTTAGTTCCAACCGGCGGCGGTGCAAAACTGGTTCTGTATAGCCCGCCGGCTGGTTGCGCCCGTCAAACACCAGATCACAGGCCGCCTGGAACGCGATTGTGTCAAAAGCAGGGGCCATGGCGCGATACTCCGGATCGTCTGCATTTTGTCGATCCACAACCTCGGCCATTTTCTTCATCGAGGCCATCACTTCATCTTCGGTGACAACACTGTGGTTGAGCCAGTTGGCAATGTGCTGCGAACTGATGCGACAGGTGGCGCGGTCCTCCATCAGGCCGACGTCGTTGATGTCTGGCACCTTTGAGCATCCTACACCCTGATCAATCCAGCGCACCACGTAGCCCAGAATGCCTTGCGCGTTGTTCTCAACTTCTCGGATGATCTGATCCGTTGACCACTTTCGGTAGGTCGCCACAGGGATATCGAGCAGCGTGTCCACAAAGGCACGTCGCCCGCCAGCCCGCAGTTTCGCCTGAACCGCAAAAACATCTATGGCGTGATAGTGGAGCGCGTGCAGCGTGGCCGCAGTAGGGGAGGGCACCCAGGCGCAATTTGCTCCAGATTTCGGGTGCTCAATCTTTTGCTCCATCATGGCCGCCATCATGTCCGGCATGGCCCACATGCCCTTGCCGATCTGCGCCTTTCCTGAAAGCCCACATTCCAGCCCGATATCTACGTTTTGGTTCTCATAGCCGCCGATCCAAGCTTTGCGTTTGATAAAGTCTTTGCGGCTGAATGGCCCCGCTTCCATGCTGGTGTGGATTTCATCTCCGGTGCGGTCGAGGAAGCCGGTGTTGATGAACGCCAACCGGTGTTTGGCCGCGCGGATGCACTCTTTGAGATTGACAGAGGTGCGACGCTCTTCGTCCATGACGCCGATCTTCACGGTGTGTTGCGGTAGACCCAAAAACGCCTCGACAGCGGTGAATATCTCATCTGTGAAGGCCACCTCTTCAGGTCCATGCATTTTGGGCTTCACGATGTAGATGGACCCATGTACTGAGTTCCCACTTTCCCGCCTGAGGTCATGCATCCCGATCAGCGTGGTGATCGTGGCATCCATTAAACCTTCAAAAACCTCGTTCCCCTCTGCATCCAAAATCGCGGGATTGGTCATCAAGTGCCCGACATTGCGCACCCACATTAGCGCGCGACCTTTGAGTGTTAGATCTGTTCCATCCGGTGCCGTGTAGTGGCGATCGTCGCTGAGACGCCGGGTGATGGTTTTGCTGCCCTTCTCAAGCGTTGCTTCTAGGTTGCCGTTCATCAGGCCCAGCCAGTTTGCATAGGCTGCCACCTTGTCTTCGGCATCCACGCAAGCGACCGAGTCCTCGCAATCCATGATCGCTGAAACGGCACTTTCAATCTGCACATCCGCAAGCAGTGCTTGATCCCGGCAGCCAATGAAATGCGCGCGGTCAAAAACCAGTTCCACGTGTAACCCATTATTGCGCAGCAACACAGCATCAGGTGCTTTGGGGTTGCCGCGATAACCCACAAACTTCTCCGGTTCCGCCAATGGACAT
The DNA here is from genome assembly GCA_937884705.1 of uncultured Roseovarius sp. Taxonomy (GTDB): domain Bacteria; phylum Pseudomonadota; class Alphaproteobacteria; order Rhodobacterales; family Rhodobacteraceae; genus Roseovarius. The sequence goes on from CAKZYL010000360.1 coordinate 5,939, forward strand.
TCATCCATCAGGAGCACGCCATCACGCACATGATAGCGCCGCACATCCGCGTGGCTTGTGCCGACCAGCGGGAAAGCATCATCTAAAAACACACGGGCCCGAGCCACCACACGCGCGCCGCGTCCGCGATCATACCCGCCCTTAGGCGGCAGGGTCCCCATGGCGTCGGTGCCATACATGCAATCGTAGAGGCTTCCCCAACGGGCGTTTGCCGCGTTCAGCGCGTAACGCGCATTGGTGATCGGCACGACAAGCTGAGGACCGGGCACCAAGGCAATCTCTGGATCGACATTCGCAGTCTCAATTTCGAAATCAGGGCCTTCTTCATGCAGATAGCCAATGTCCTTGAGAAAGGATTTGTACCCTTCATGGTCATGAGGCTGGTTCTGACGCCTCGTGTGCCAGTCATCAATTTGGCTCTGCAACTGGTCCCGACGGTCAAGAAGAGCCTTGTTTTTTGGGCTCATTGTCTGGATCAACTGGGCGAAGCCGGACCAAAACTGCTGGGTCGAAACTCCGCTGCCGGGAAGAGCATGATCATCCAAAAACCGAACGAGACGTTCATCCACTTGCAGGCCGTTTTTATCAATGCGTTGTCCCATAGATCGATCCTTCCCTATGCCGTGTTCTGGCATGCAAGTGTATGCAGCAACAGGCATCTAGGGCAAAAGTTTCCGATAGGCAACAAACCGCGTCAGATTTCCGGACCGACACCAGAGGTCATGACCTGTAGCGGCCAGTGGCTTTGACATGGAAACACGTTGTTTTTCTGCTTCGTGAGTCGCTCTACCATTTTTCGACATTTCTCACGCGAGGTGCGTGCACGTGAGAGCGTACGACCAAAGCCGCGACAACGCCCGCGAAACAACCGAAGAGATGCGCCTCCCATGAAATGCCTTCCTGTCCGGGCAGCACGCCCCAAACCATGGATCCATAGATCACTGCGATGGCGGCAGAACTGGCCAGCGTGACGGGTGACCGGTCTACCAAACCGCGCGCCACAAGAAACCCGAACCAGCCGAATATCAGACCGGATGCGCCAATATGTATTGCGTGGCTTCCCAGCAGCCAGACCAAAACACCCCCCAAGACAATGATGATCGTATTGACCCTGACAAGTGCGCGCGTCGCTGTCGCGGCGAGGAGTGCGCCCATCATTACAAGTGGGGCGGTATTAGATATCAGGTGTTCGTAACTGACATGTAGAAACGGCATGCCAAGAACACCGTCAAGCCCGGTCAAATCCCTTGGAATAAGGCCAAATGATCCGTTCAAGGCATAGTTGCTGGCGGAGTTAATTGCTTGGATCAGCCAAAGCGCGCCGACAAACAGAAAAAGCGCCGTGAACCTTTTGAGAACAGTATGAGTGTCTTTTGGACTGAACATGCCGCCGAGCTAAACTTCAATTGCAGGCGATCATGATCTTACGGTGTTTCAGTCCTTTGGTGCGGGTCGTGGTGGCTGAGCTTTGGTTGCTTCTAGTCCTTGCTATCAATGGGAACAAGCTTGGCCCATAATGAAAGCGCCAATTTTCTGGTTTGCGTGTCTGAAGCCGTCAAAAGGGCACAGGGAAGATGCGGCATAGCGATCTGAATGCTGAAACGGTCTTCAGACCTGGTAGGACGCGTAAGGCCGCCTTTGATCTCGTTAAACAAGACCATAAATGATCCTTGTGGTACTTTCGCATCGCGCAACATCGGAACGGACAGACTATGACGGCACCAATACCCGAATCCTGGAATATGACGGCGGCTCTGACCGATCTGACGAGTTGGCTAATCCAGCAGGGGCTGGAAAACACGCCCATTGAGGAGTGGCTCGAGACGTTGTGCAAACGGCTGGTGCAGGCTGGCATTCCCCTGCAGCGCGTCAACATCACCATGCGTGCCCACCATCCCGAGATCGGCTCCGTGGCGTTTCGGTGGCACCGCGATCGCGAAAGCGAACGCGTTGATTTTGAGCGCACAGCAGATGCCCCTGAGGAATTCCTGAAAAGCCCGATTTACCATCTGATGTACAACAACGTCGACGAGATAAGGCAAAACCTGACGGATCCCGAACCTGCTCTGCACTTCCCAATCTTCGATGAACTCCGAGAGTGCGGTGCCACAGATTACTTTGCTGCAAAGAGGATGTTCTTTCCGCAAGACAGCGCGGATCCTATTGATCCGACAAAAGCCGAAGAGGGCATGATCATATCCTTGAGCACCGATGTGACCGGTGGGTTCACCGACGCTCAGCTCGAAGGTATTCGCAAGCTCTTGCCGCCTCTTTGCCTGACCCTGAAATGTGGCGCCAACCGGTTGATGGCCGAACACATCACGGCTGCCTACATGGGCCGTGACGCAAGTGCGAGGGTCCTGTCGGGAGATATCATACGTGGATCCTCTCAAACCATCTCGGCGGTGATTTTGTATTTCGACCTCCAGGGTTTCACCAAGCTGTCTGAAACGCTTCCCGGTGCTGATATTATCGATATGCTCAATGATGCCTTCGGAGAGGTCGTGGACGTTGTCGAAGGCCGTGGCGGAAACGTCCTCAAATTCATGGGCGATGGCATGCTGGCCATTTTCGACATGGATCAGATCCCTGAAGCGCGACGCGTCGCCATTGAGGCGGTGCTTGAACTGCGTACCGCATTCATGTCCCTGAATGAACGGCGCTCAGCAAAGGGGCTGACAACCACTGGTTTCACGCTCGCGCTCCATGCAGGCGATGTGCTCTATGGAAACATTGGAGGGAAAACCCGGCTTGATTTCACGGTGATCGGTCCTGCGGTCAACACAACCTCGCGCATTCTGGGCATGTGCAGCGCCGTCGATCAGTCCATTGTCATTTCCGCCAAGGTTGCAGCCCCATTGATTGAGAGCACTCCCAGTTTGGTGTCTCTCGGCCAATACCGCCTTCGTGGCGTGCGTGACCGTCAGGAACTTTTTACTCTGGATTGAAGCCAAAGTGAATGATGAGCCAACTTTCTCGCACCTGATTATAAATGCACCTTGCAAGTACTGAGAGCCGGCCTGGTCTTCCAGGAACTGCCTGGTTTGCGTCATTCAAAGCAGCTTTGGAGGCAAAAATCCTGCATCCGAGTGCTCCGAAATGCGCTTTCTCTTTGTACCGCCAAAAGCCGCGAAACAAGATTCTGCACTAGAAGTTTCGAATTCCCCTTTCTTCTTCGGAAAAGCCAAGATAGCGTCTAGGGGCTTCGGTCCAGGCGGTGCGCCGTCTGGTTAATAGGGAACACGGTGCGGTGTAGCCAAAAGGCGCCAATTCCGTGACTGCCCCCGCAACTGTAGGCGGAGAGCGAAGCCGGACCAAAGTCACTGCCGCGCTGAGCGTGGTGGGAAGACCCGGCCAAGCATTGACCCGCAAGTCAGGAGACCTGCCAAAGCGCTCACCCTGTCCGGACGCGGGGCGCGATCCAGGCAACGGACCCTTCCGTCGTGGTGACATTTGAACCGTCGACGCGGAAGTCTTTTCTCGTCGGCAAACCACGAATTGAACGCGCGGCTAAGCGCGAACGAAGGGACGGGTCTGCATGACACGCCATAGCTTTGGGGCACTGGCTGCCTCTACCATTTTGATTTCAAATCCAGTCTGGGCGCAGGATGCGCTGGATCTCGGTACTCTCATTCTCTCGGGCGGACTGACGCCCATCGAAGAAGAGCGTTACGGGCGATCCGCCACGGTTATCACCTCAGAAGACATTGAGGAACGCGGGTTGAATTCGATCCAAGACGCGTTGCGCACGGTACCCGGTGTCGCCGTGAACAGTTCTGGCGGGAACTTTACACAAGTCCGGATTCGCGGAGGCGAGGGCAACCATACGCTGATCCTGATAGACGGCGTAGAGGCCGCAGGCGGTGATGGCGAATACATACTCAGCGGCATCAGCACAGCCAATATCGAACGCATCGAAGTGCTGCGCGGACCGCAATCGGTCTTTTACGGCTCCAACGCGTCGGCGGGTGTGATCAACATCGTGACCCGCACCGGCGACATCGGCTTGCAATTTGGCGCATCTCTAGAGGTGGCAAGCTTTGGAAGCACAAGCTCATCGCTGTTTTTGTCATCGAGAAATGAAAAGGGCGGGCTTTCGCTCAGTCTCTCAGAGAACCGCGACGCGGGTTGGGACTTTTCGGGTGACGGCGGAGAGCGCGACAAAACAGATCGCTACACCGCCATCCTGAAGGGCGATTATCGCGTCACTGATCAGATCGAACTCGGGTTTAACCTGCGCTACGCCGAAGAGGATTACGATTTCGACTCGGCCAATTTCGCGGCAACGGACGTGTTCACTTACATCGTCGATGACATCACGCAGTTTTCCAATCGCCAAGAAATGACATTCAGCGCATATGGCGAACACACCTTCGCAAATGGCCGCTTGATGCAGCGTTTGTCCTACGAGTTGACGGACAATGAGCAAAGTTTTGGCATAAATCCCGCCACGGAAACCGACACAGAGGTGTTTCGCTACGTCCTGAGCGTGGGCTTGGATGGAAGTGTAGCGACCTCCGACCATTTGGTGAATGCTCTGATCGAACACGAAGAAGACAGCAGCAGCACCAACCCGCTCTTCAATCGTGAGACGGTTGCTGTCGCGCTTGAATATCGCGGCAGCTTTGCCAACGGCTTGAACGTTCAGGCTGGGCTTCGTTACGACGATAACAGCGTGTTTGACGATGCCTTTGTCTGGAATGTTGCCGCATCATACAGATTTGCAAATGATATGCGGGTGCATGCGTCTGCAGGGTCGGCCATCGTAAACCCCTCTTACTTCGAGCTTTTCGGAGACATACCGCCATCGATGTTCGGGCCCGGGGTTATCGGCAATCCCAACCTGTCGCCGGAAGAAAACGTTGGGTTCGACATCGGCCTTGAGGTGCCGTTCTTGAACGGTCGAGGCACCGTTGATGTCACCTATTT